>NKIE01000120.1 GCA_002256055.1 Pseudomonas sp. PGPPP3
CGCATCAATACCGCAATCTCATACAAGCGCTCTCCGGGCGGTTTCATGTGATCGCACCGGACTATCAAGGTTTTGGCAACAGCGACGTCCCGGACCCGGCGACCTATGCCTACACGTTCGACGGTATCTCCGAAACGATGGAGAAATTCCTCGCGGCCAAGGGCTTCGATCATTTTGGCCTGTTCGTTCAGGACTACGGCGGCCCGGTTGGTTTTCGCATTGTCGGACGGCATCCGGAGCTGCTGGATTGGTTGATTATCCAAAACTCCAATGCTTACGAAGAGGGCTTCACGCCGGCGTGGGATGGTTTCCGGGGAGCGCTCTGGAAGAATCGCTCGCCTGAGACGGAGAAGCCCTTGGCGGCGTTTCTCACGCGCGATGCGATCAAGAGTATCTATCTGCATGGTGCAACTCATCCCGAACTGATCAGCCCGGACAACTGGGAATCTGACTACGGGTTCATGCAGCGCCCTGGCGCGGTGCGGTTGAACTTGGACTTGTTCTATGACTACCGCAAAAACGTCGAGCTCTATCCGGTGTGGCAGAAGTTTCTTCGCGAACGCCACCCCAAGACGATCATCTTTTGGGGACAGGACGATGTCTTCTTCACCCCGCAAGGCGGTGAAGCGTTCAAAAAAGATCTCCCCAACGCCGAGATTCACCGTTTGGCGGGCGGACACTTTGCTGTCGAGGATAATCTCGACTACATCGCCTCGAATATGATCCGCTTCTACAACGCAAACGTGGCCAAGAAGCGATAGGCGTCTTGAGCGTGTCAAACCGGCTCGGGGGCCCTTTCATTGGGCTCTCGAGTCCGGCTCGCAACCACTCACGCGCGGCTTACCGCGTCGAGCTCGGCAAACTCGTCTTCGCTCAGGGTGATGCTGGCGGCGGCGACGTTTTCATCAAGATGTTTGACCCGACTGGTCCCGGGGGTCGGTAGCATCACCGGGCTTCGCTTGAGCAGCCAGGCGATTGCGATTTGACCGGGTGTCACGCCCTTCGCCTTCGCCAGCTTGTCGACAAGGCCACCCGGTCGCGCGAGGCTGCCCGCGGCGAGCGGATACCAGGGGATGAATCCGATCCCGTTCGCTTCACAATAGTCGAGCACGTCCTCATCGGCTCGGTTGCCGAGATTGTAGAGGTTTTGCACGGTCGCGACGGGAAACACCTTGCGTGCCGCCTCGATCTGCTCGACCGAGACCTGACTGAGGCCGGCGTGACGGATGAAGCCATCATCGATGAAGGACTTTACGACATCGAACTGTTCGTCCTGCGGGACACGCGGATCGATGCGGTGCAGCTGCCATAGATCGATTCGTTCGACCTTGAGCCGACGCAGGCTCATGCGGACAGCTTGGCGAAGATAGTGCGGGTCGCCGACGATCGGCCACGGGTTGGGTTCGCCACCCGGCCGCACGAGAGCGCCCTTTGTAGCAACCAGCAGACCGTCATAAGGATACAGCGCTTCGGCGATCAGCTCCTCACTGACGAATGGACCATAGCTGTCGGCCGTATCGATGAAGTTCACGCCGATCTCGGTCAACCGCTTCAGCACGCGGAGGGCTTCGGGTCGGTCCTCGGGCTCACCCCAGATGCCGGGGCCTGTAATCCGCATCGCACCGAAGCCGAGCCGGTTGATTGTCATATCGCCGCCAATGGCAAACGTGCCGGACGGGCGAGCGTCAATCTGTGTCATGTCGAATCTCCTTACACAGTTGGTTTCAGTCAGAAAGGAAGGGCGCGAGGGGTGCGGCGAAGCGAGATCCGATGCTCGGTCGTGGCGCCGTCGATCACGCCGTGCGCGCCGGAGCGGAACGGGGGGCTCTTCTCGTCGCCGAACGGCACGCTCGCGAAATCGTCGGCCGAGCGCTCGTTGATGTGCTTTGTGGCGAAGCGTTCGCTGCGGGCGATGCCTGGACTGCCGAGCGATGCTTGACAGTCCCGTTGGCGGGCGGTCACGCCCAGCTATTGCCGGCCGACGCCTTGTCGTTGAAGTCGGTCGAGAGGGTCAGGTCATTCCAGGCGTCGTATTCGGCGCGAAGGTCCGACAGCTTGCGGTCGACCAGCGTGCGGGCGTCGGAGCCGAGCAGCAGATGCGCGGGCGGGTTCTCTGCGTTGGCGATCTTTACGACCGCCTCACCGAGCTTTGCCGGGTCGCCAAGCTGTTTGCCGCTCATCGCGAGGCGCTTCTCGCGCAACGGGTCTATCAGGGCGTCATAGTCCGCAATCCGGCGTGGTGCGCGGTTCATTGAGCGTCCCGCCCAGTCGGTCCTGAATGAACCCGGCTCGACGGCAGTGACGAAGATGCCGAAGCCCTTCACCTCTTTGCCGAGCGCCTCGGAGAGGCCTTCCAAGGCAAACTTCGAACCGTGGTAGAAACTGAGACTCGGCAAGGTAATGAGGCCGCCCATCGATGTGATATTGATGATTCTGCCGGCGCGGCGCTGGCGCATGTGGGGCAGCACTGCCTGCGTCACCGCCACGGCTCCGAAGACGTTCACGTCGAACTGCCGACGAAGGTCCTCGAGCGATGATTCCTCGAAGGTCCCCTCATGGCCGTAACCGGCGTTGTTCACGAGCACGTCGATCGGCCCGATCTCGCGTTCGACGCGATCGACGGTCGGATGGATTTTGGCATTGTCGGTGACATCGAGGATGACGCCGTGCGTCCGTCCGGGAGCGACGTTGTCGAACGCCTTCCGCTGCTCTTCATTGCGGAGCGTGCCGACGACGGTGTCGCCGGCAGCGATGGCAGCGTTGGCGATGGCGCGGCCGAAACCTGTGCTGACGCCGGTGATGAACCAGATTTTCTGAGTCATTTGAAATCTCCTGTCTCTTGGAAGGAGATTTAGAGGGCGCGACCTCGTAGGATTAGACAGGTAATTCGCGAAAGGTTTTGAAGTCAGCCTTACGTATCGACGCCGCTCGTCGCGAGCCACACGTCGTTGCGGATGGGAGCGGCGGATGGATGATACGCGATATCGGGACGCCTGTTATCGATGTCGCGGGTTCCCATCGCGGTCCACTGGAGCCGCAGAAGCGCTCCCTTCCGGTTGGCTTCAGTAATGAGAAGTATCACTTCAAAGGCTGATGACGTTTTCCAGAATAGTCGGACGGCCGTTCCATGCCTAACACAAGGACACCATCCCCTCTCATAGGGTGCAATTATGTCCGCGACACAACTGCACAAGCTCAAGAGTGCAATCACAGTATCTCGCAGATATTTCAGGATGCGAGCCGGACTGATGTTTGGATTGTGCGCGGCACTTGGATGGGGTGGGTACCTTGCCGCAACCAGGCACGCCGTTGCGGAGGGACTCACTTCAAACGATCTGGCGTTCATACGCTATACGACGGCTGGAATTATTCTTGGGCCATGGTTGTTGCTTCACTGGCGCGATCGATGTTCCGGCCTCAGTTTGTCGAGATCGCTTATTTTGGCGCTCCTTGCTGGACCGCCATTGGTGATGTTGGTCGCTGGCGGTAGCCGGCACGCCCCATTCGCGACTGGGATGCTGGTCGAACTGGCGGTGTTGGCTGTTGTGGGTATTCTTCTCGCCACATGGTGGCTGGGTGAGAGGCTCGACGCCATACGTGTAGCCGGTCTTGTCGCTCTCACGGTTCGGATTATCGTCGTCGCGGGTCCCGTGTTCCTGTGTTGTACGTCGCGCAGTTGGATGGGCGTGATCATGTATGCGGGCGCAGGCTGCATGTTTGCAGCATTCGTCGCTCTCGTCGAAAAATGGCAGATTGAGCCGCTGGCGGCGACGGCTGTCGTGTCAGTGATGTCTGCCTGCACTTTTGGTCCATATTATCTCGGTGTTGACGGACTCGGTCGTCTTTCGGGGGTGTCGTTATGGCTCCTTGGAGAGCAGGTCGTCGGCCAGGGTTTGGTCGCGGGCGTCGTCGCACTAACAGCGTTTTCGCTGTGTGTCCGGCTCGAGGGGATTGTTCGAGCGATGTTGTTTCCGGCACTGACGCCGGCCGCCGGGGTTTTGTTCGGGAGCAGCCTGACGGGAGAACTGCCGACAATCACCCAGGCTTCCTTTCTTGCATTGAGTGCTCTCGGAGCCCTGTTTTTGCTGGCGGCAAGTCGTCAACCAAGAACGATGGCGTAGCCCTGTCCTTCCATCTCACCGGCCAGAAACACCATGAACGGGGGCGTCGACGTCAGGCGCCCGTCGACGGCGAGGGAGAGCGAGCCGTCCTGTCATGGACCGAGGCCCCTCGAACACGCGGATCAGGGAGGTCTCAGTTCCGAGACGTGCTCTGGGCTTGGTCACTCAGCGGCCGCAGCAGGCCGTTCGGCAATGCCTTCTACCTCGGCGCCATGATGAGCGAGCGGACGATCCCCACTCAGCTTGCGAAGCACGACATAGAAGACCGGCGTCAAGAACAATCCAAAGAGGGTCACTCCCAGCATTCCGCTGAACACCGTCACGCCCATGACGCGTCGAACCTCTGAGCCTGCGCCGGATGAGAGCACCAGTGGAACCACACCCATGATAAAGGCGCAGGACGTCATCAGGATCGGGCGCAGCCGCAGCCGGGCTGCTTCAATCGCCGCCTGGACAGGCGTTCGGCCGGCGAACTCCAGCTCGCGCGCAAACTCCACGATCAAGATCGCATTCTTTGCCGATAGGCCGATGAGTACGACGAGGCCGATTTGCGTGAAGATGTTGTTGTCGCCTCCCGTCAACCAGATGCCGGCCAGCGCGGACAGGGCCGCCATCGGCACGATCATCAGGATCGATAGCGGCAGAACCAGGCTCTCGTAGAGCGCGGCCAGAACCATGAAGACGAGTATCAGGGCGAGCGGGAAAATCCAGATGCTGTTGTTGCCGGTCAGGATCTGCTGATAGGTCAGGTCAGTCCATTCGAAGCTGATTCCAGGCGGTAACGTTTCGGCCGCAGTTCGCTCGATGGCGGCCTGTGCCTGGCCCGACGAGTAACCCGCAGCAGCCGTCCCGCTGACGTCGGCCGTCGGGAAGCCGTTGTAACGCATGGCGCGCTCGGGCCCGGCGCTCTGCCGGATCGTCATCAAGGTCGCGAGTGGGATCATCTCGCCCGTGCCGGAGCGTACCTTGAGTGCGCCAAGGTCTTCCATGGAAGCTCGGAACGGAGCATCAGCTTGTGCCCTTACCGTGTAGGTGCGGCCGAACTGCGTGTAGTCGTTCACATAGAAGCTGCCGAGATAGACCTGCAGCGTGCTGAAGATGTCCGGGATGGAGACACCGAGTTGGCGTGCCCGTTCGCGATCGACATCGGCATCGACTTGCGGGACGTTCACCTGGAACGACGAGAACATGCCGTTTAGCTCCGGTTGTCGGCTCGCTCGTTCGAGAAACGCCTTGACCGCAGCGTCGAGCGCCGCATAGCCCAGAGAGGCGCGGTCCTCGATCTGGAGCCGGAAGCCACCCGTTGCGCCTAGTCCTCGCACCGGAGGCGGCGGGAAGATGACGATTCGTGCATTCTCGATCTGCGCAAAAGCGACACGCAGCCGGTCGCGGATCGCAGCAGCGCTCTGGTTGGCGCCGCGCCGCGCGGCAAAGGGCTGCAAATTGATGAAGGCGATGCCGGCATTGGTGCTGTTGAGCTGGCCATTCACCGAGAGGCCGGGGAAGGCGAGCGAGGCACGAACGTCCGGATCTTTGAGGGCGATCTCGCCCATCTGTCGCACGACATCCTCGCTGCGGTCGAGGGTCGCCCCATCGGGAAGCGTTGCGCTGGCGATGAGGTACGTGCGGTCCTGCTGAGGGACGAAGCCGCCGGGCACCGTGTGAAATAGCAATGTGGTCACGACGATGAGGCCGCCATACACCACCAGGACCGATAGGCGCCTTGCGAGGATGCGCTTGACGCCAGCCCCGTAGGCATGGCCGCCGCGGCTAAAGCCCAGATTAAACCAGCCGAAAAACCGGCCGAACACCCGATCCATCTGGCGCGTCGGCCAATCTTTAGGGGCATCCGGCGCTCTGAGGAGCAGCGCCGCCAGCGCGGGCGACAATGTCAGCGAGTTGATCGCCGAAATCACCGTGGAGATGGCGATGGTCATCGCGAACTGCCGGTAGAACTGCCCCGTCAAGCCGGTCGTGAACGCGAGCGGCACAAACACCGCAACGAGAACAAGCGCGATTGCGATGATCGGCCCTGTAACCTCCCGCATGGCGCGAAGCGCCGCCTCCTTGGGCGTGAGACCGGCCTCGATGTTTCGTTCGACGTTCTCGACGACGACGATGGCGTCGTCCACCACGATGCCGATCGCCAGCACCAGACCGAACAGCGTCAGCGCATTAATCGAATAGCCCAGCAGCGCCATTACCGCGAACGTTCCGATGATCGACACCGGCACAGCGATCAGCGGGATGATCGATGCGCGCCACGTCTGTAGAAACAGGATGACGACGAGCACGACCAGCAGCACTGCTTCGAACAGCGTGTGGACGACGGCGTCGATCGAGGCGACGACGAACTGCGTCGGGTCGAAGACGATGCGGTAGTCCACGCCCGCCGGCATCGTCCGCTTCAATTCGTCCATGACCACGCGGACCTGCCGACCGATCTCGACAGTGTTCGAACCTGGTGCCTGCAGAACGAATAGAGCCGCCGCAGGCTGGTTGTCCATCAAGGAGCGCACAGCGTATTCGGCCGAACCGAGCTCGACGCGGGCGACGTCCTTCAACCGTGTAATTGCGCCATCGGACGCGGTGCGAACGATGATATTCTCGAACTCCTCCGTGTTGCGAAGGCGCCCCCGGACATTGACGGTGAGTTGCGTCCGAACGCCCTCCGCAGTGGGCGTCGCGCCCAAGGCACCGCCGGCGGCCTCGACGTTCTCGTTGCGGATCGCCGTCACGACATCGGAAGCCGATAGACCGCGTTCGGCGATCTTCTCGGGATCGAGCCAGACACGCATCGAATAGTCGCCGGCACCACGGATCATCACCTGGCCGACGCCGGGGATGCGCGCCAAGCGGTCCCGGACATGCAGGAGGGCATAGTTGTGCAGGTAGTTCATGTCGTAGCGACCGCCCGGCGAGAACATGTGCACGGTCAACGTGAGGTCCGGCGTGCTTTTGATCGTTGTCACGCCCAGCCGGCGCACCGCCTCGGGCAGGCGCGCTTCGGCTTGCTGCACGCGGTTTTGCACGAGCTGAGTTGCGAGGTCCGGATCGGTGCCGAGCCGGAAGGTAACGACCAGCGTCATTAACCCATCCGTCGTCGCCTGACTGCTCATGTAGAGCATGTTCTCGACGCCGTTGACAGACTCCTCGATCGGTGTCGCCACCGTCTCGGCGATCACTGTCGGGCTCGCCCCGGGATAGCGTGCCGTCACGATCACGGTCGGCGGCACAACTTCGGGATATTCAGAAACCGGCAGGTTGGGGATGGCGATCAACCCGGCAATGAAGATCAAGGCCGAGAGCACGCCCGCGAAGATCGGGCGGTTGATGAAGAAGGGCGAGATGTTCATAGGATCAACTTGTCGATGGGCGAGCTCCGTCGGTGCGGGGCTGCACTTGAGCACCCGGCCGAAGCCGCTGGAGGTTGGAGACCACAATGCGTTCGCCAGGCTGGAGGCCCGATGTCACGACGCGGCTGCCATCAAGCAATTGGCCAAGCTGCACCTCGCGACGCGCGGTGCGGTTATCACCGTCGACCACCAGCACGAAGCGGCGGCTTTGGTCTGTACCAATTGCTTCTTCAGGGATCAGGATCACCGGCTCGCGTTGCGCGCGGCCGAGCCGGATGCGAGCGAACTGACCCGGCGTGAACATGCCTT
>NKIE01000121.1 GCA_002256055.1 Pseudomonas sp. PGPPP3
GACGATACGACCGACCAGGTTGCCGTCGGCATCCACCACCACGTCGATCAGCTCCTGCGGTGGCGGGTCCAGCAGGTTGGCGACGGTGACTTGACCGAGTGTGGCCATGCTGGTGTCTTTGGGGTGACGCAGGACGGCGACCATCTCCCCGGATTTTTCCGCCAGCTCAACCCGCGCTACCTGCGCCGGCGTGAGCATCAGCGACAGGGTGGAAAAGTTCATGTTGAAGCCGTCGGGCGTGCTCTGGTCGTAGTAGTTCTCGTACTTGTGGCCGCTGGCATCTTCGCGGCCGGCGGCCAGCACAATGATGTCTTCGAGGATGTTGATCACCACATCGTCGGCATAGTTGGGCTGCTTTTGCAGGCCGATGTCGCCGGCGGCAAAACTGCCCAGCAGGTCGATGTGGTCGCCGGGGCGCAGCATGCCGTCAAAGGAATTGATCTTGCTGATTTTGACCGTCTTGACCCGCTTACCCAGCTCAACGTTCTCCGAGAAGCGCGAGACGCGTTCCTGCTCCACAGCATCCCAACTGATGGGCCGGCCACGTTGCAGCGGCGCAACCGTCATGCGGCCTTCAAGCTTGGGCCAGTCCTCGGCCAGAACGACATTGGAGGCCAGGTAGTCTTTGGGCACATCCAGGGTGGCGACCAGCTCCGGGGTCAGCACTTGGGCCTTGCCGATGTCCGCCCGTGGCACCACCACCGTGACCTTCGCTTCTACCGGCGGCCGATAGGCATCGCGGTACTGGGCTTCCTTGGATTTCAGGTACATCCAGCCCATGGCTCCTGCGAGCACACCACACGCCACCGCGATGATCAGCAGTTTCTTTCCTGATACAGATGACATGGTGCTCCCCAGTGCAAAAAGTGCAGTCAGCGCAAACGCGCAATGTTTAATCGGTGTCTCTTATGGTTTTTCTATGCGTTTGCAGCGTGTCTGGCATGGCTCGCGGGTGCGCATCAGTTGCGCCGCAGCGACCACTGTGTCCCGATAACAGGGTCCTTGGTTTGCAGCACAGAGAAGCGTGCCTTGCAGGCGTCCACCGCGCTGTCTACATAGCTGACTTGGGCGTCGGGTGCGCTGAACTGGGTGTATACATTGGAGCCAATGGCCACGGTTGCGCTTGCTGCCGGCAGCGGGCTGACTTGCTCGGCGGCCCAGCCATAGGGGCGCACGATGCACAGCGAATGCTTGCTCCAGGCGGCTTCGGTCGCAGGGGTGAGGTAGAGACTGACCAGCTCGCCAATTACTTTGCGCGGACTGGTGAATGCACTGCTGGCCATACCCAGCGCATCGCCCCTCTCATACACCAGGCCGTTGGCCTCGTAGCTGGCGACGTAGGTTTTACCCTCGAAGTACTTCAGCACGTCACGGGTAGCGATGGGCGTCAGCCCCTGAGGTTGTTTGCTCAACGCGCTGCCGGTGGAGGCGGTGTAGTACTTGTTACCCTTCAGGTACGCGAACCCCAGCACCTCACCACTGGCGTTGGCCAGTGCTTGCAGCACCAGTGGCTTGCCAGTGCTGTCGACGTAAACCTGGCGAATGCTGAAGCCGGGATACAGAGCCTGGCCATTGAGATCGACCAGGTTGATTTTGGCGAGCTCTACACTGTCATCCCTGCCAACTTCCTTACCATCGCTGTCGATTAGCTTTTTATTTTCCAGGCGCCCCACATAAACGCCGCTGGCGTCATACACCTCGTCCAGTGCTGCGAGTTTGTCATTCGCAGGCTGTTGCGGCTCGGTCGGCGGCGGTGACTCGGGCTGGCCGTCATCGAAGCCGTCATCCGGGCTGGGGTCGAGGAAACGCACGGCTTCGTTGTTGTACAGCTGAACCTTGTTCATCTCGCTGGAGTAGCTTTTGTAGCTGCTGCGCACGTTGTCGAATAGGCGCTCGACATCGTTGCCCGCCAGCAGCAACGCCGCGCCGGTAACGCCGAGCACCACCAGGTACTCGGTCATGGATTGTCCGCGCTGGGGCTTCATCAGCGATCCATCCGGTTGACCAGCACTTGGGTCTTGTCCTGATGGCGCAACAAGCCAACCGTCATCAGTTCACGCTCGCGGCTGTAGCTGAGCACCACGCCGTTGGCCTGTTGGCTGCGCTGCTCCAGGCTCCAGCCTTGCTGCTTGAGTTCGGTTTCGTACCACTGGGCGGTGGTGTCCATGTCTTCTTCATTGAGCAACAACACCAGGCGGCCTTGGCGAATGTCGTCATCGCTGCGCATGTCACTGATCACCTGGGCACCGGGCGGCACCGGCATGCCATCGCCTAGCACTGGCGCCGCGCCAGCGCTTGCCGGGGGGTTGGTGATGACCATTTGGCCATAGCTGTAGCGATCGTTCTGGCGCTTAACCTGAATCATCATCATGCACTGTTCATTAATGTGCAGGATCTGCTCCCAGCCGTTAAACGCCGAGAAGTCGACCTCGTCGGCCCAGGCCTCGGCGTAAAAGTCTTTGACGGCCACCAGGTCGGCAGGCACGCGAAAACTGCGCCCGGCCATGGGCGTCTGGTTCCACTGGATGTTGCTGCCGATACTGGCGACCAGCATGTCCGGCATCAGCGGAAAATCGTCGTAGTCACACTCGGCCTGCGCCCAATTGGCGGCCAGTAACGAGGTGAGGAAGAGCAGCGGGATGATTTTCATAGGCTTATTCGAAGTAACAGAACCCAGTGCTGCTGGTGCATTTGGCCGGCTTATCGGGGATGGGCTCGATGCCGACATAGTCAAACTCGACATCCTTGAACGAGGGTTCAAAGATGCCGATGGTCGAGATAATGGTTTCGATCAAGGGGTTGCTGAGCATGGTGCCCACGGCAAAGTCGTCGGCGCGCTCCTTGAAGTGCGCATCGCCCTGGGCGTTCCAGCCGTCGGCGAGCACCGCGGACTGGGCGCGAATGTTCAGCTGTTTGTCCAGGGCGCCGCCAAACAACGGCTGGCTGCCTAAGCGGCTGCCGGCCATGGCCACGGGAATGACGATGTTGGGGTTGTAGAAGTTCTCGGTCTCGTGGGCGACTTGCAGAAAGTCGTCATCCTTGGCGATTTTCAAAAAGCTCAGCACTTTCATCACACCACCCATGGCGTCGTTGTAAATGCCGATAACGTCGTAGCTGTAGGACGGCGTGTCCTCTGCGCTCAGGCTGGAGGCGCTCGGCATGCTGCCGCTGGCCGTCATCGGCTTGGCCCCACCGCCGTGGGTCCAGCGCCATAGCGCGTGGTTGCTACTGGTGTTGGCGTTGCCGTCGATGTCGGCAGCGGTGAACGGCTGGATCGCCGCCGAGTAGGACATCAGGCGCTTTTCTGCACTTTTCAGTACCGCTTCATTGCCGCGCAGGGCGGTATCACCGTCGTCGGTCTCGCCCGGTGTCTTGTTGGTGTCGAACCAGACGGTGCGTTCCCAGGCCACATAGCGCGCCACCTGCTGGGCGGTGTAAGCCATGTCAGCCAGCTTGGCCACCACCGGTACCAGCACGAACAGCAGCAGCACGCCGCCCGCGACCATGACCACGAATTCCGCCATGGCCTGACCGCGCATGCGGGTCGGGGATGTATGGGCGACCACGTTCATTTCACCAGCCCGGAGACGGCGCCGCTGGCGGAGGTGGTAACCGTGTCGACGAACTTGTCGAGCACCGGCTTGACCGGGCCACTGATAACCGAGGGCAGCTTGTCGATGACCCGATCCTTGCCCGGCTCGATCAGCTTTTTCAGGCCGATGTCGAGCACTGCGCCGACAATGGCCGAGGTGCTGGCGCCAGACTGCAGGCCCAGCACGGCCATCAGGTCGATCTGCCCGGCGGCGATCATTTGCACCACGCGGCTCGGCTCGCGCAGGCGGGCATCCCAGAAGGGGCTGAACTGATTGGGCGTTTCCACCCGGCCGGGCGGTGGAGCGAAATAGGACTCCGCCGAGGCGATGGTCATCATGTTGTCGGGGCCGCCCCACAGCGACGACAGCGCGTTGTCGGTTACGCCCTGGGTGTCGAGGGCAAACTTGCCGGTATCTAGGCCCAGGCTGGCCGGGTTGTCACTGGTGCGCAGGCTGCCCAGTGGTTTGGCCACCGCCACGGTAAATTCGTTACTGGTGCCACGGCCCTGATAGTCGCGACCGAGGCTGAAAAATGACGGCGCGCCGCCATAGCCGGTGCTGACGTCTTCCGCCTGATTGGCACCGAAAGCGCCCAGCGTGTTACCCCATATCCAGGTTGCCGCATGCACGGTTTGCATGACTTCGCCGTAGGGTCGCGGGTTTCCGGCAGGGGTGTTTTGCGTGGGGCTGCCCCACTGCGAACCAATCAGAAATTGATCGCCGGCCTTGGCCACGAGCTGGTGTGTGCCGGCGCTGAGCGGCAAGCCCATTTCAATGGGGAAGTCGGTGTCGAGAACTTCGATGCAGCCTACAAACGGCAGGCAGGCTTCAATTTGCAGGGACACTTGCAGCTTGAAACCGATGGAGCTGAAGTCGACAGACGTCCAGCCGTAATGCGGGATACCTTTGCCGCCCGCGGCAGTGCTCTTCGGGTTATAGACATAGGCGGTGCCGCCATTGTTGAACACGCCCACCTCAACGCCTAAACCCAACCTTATGGTGATAAAGCCGAGGTAAATCGGCAGCTCCGGCGGAGAAAAGCTGACGGTCGCATCGAAGGTGCGCGCATCCAGCCAGTCGTTGCGATTGCTGTTCATGATCGCCGCGTACTGGCGCCCTGCCGTGCGTGCGGCGCTGTTGTCGGCATTCTGAGCGTTGCTGTTGTCGTACTTTTCCGGCGCGGTGTTGACCAGCATGGTCGAGGGCGCAAGGCTGCCAAGAAAGTCGGCGACAAAGTCATCGGCTGAGGTCGCACTGCCGCCGGCAGCCGTGCTGGCACTTTTTGCCTGGCTGGCCAGGCTGCTCAGATTCAGGTCGCTGGCGAAGTACGTCAGGATAAAGTTCTGCGCCAATAACAGATGGCTGAGGGTGACGACTTTCAGGTCATCGTTGGTGCCCGGCATCTCGTGGCGATCGACAATTGTTAACGGTGCCGTGAACTGCGCCTCCAGAGTCGCTACCGCAAAGATCTTCTGGAAGAAGCCCATCACCAGGTTGAAGCTGGAGATCACGTCGGGGTAAATACCGAGCAGCGGCTTGGCCACGGTACCGGTGACCGTACCGAGTACCTGATACGGCAGTGTGATGGTGGACAGCACATCACCAATGGTTGGCTTGGGCGCCGGTGCGATGGGGATTTGGTAGAGCGGAAAGGTGTTTACCCAACGCGGGATGTTGGCGTAGCGCTTGGACCAGGACATCAACGCAACCACCTGACCAACCGACATCTCATTGGCGACGATGGCACGGTTGGTATAGGCAATAAGGTTCTGGTGGCGGGCAAACAGCTTGGCTTGCGAATAGGCGGCTGCATCAGCGGCGTTCTCGACCTGCACACGGTCGCGGGTCAGTACGCCGCGGTTGTACATCAGGATCAGGCCGATCAGCGCGATGCCGATGAAGAACAAGCCAAAGACCATGGCCTGTCCCGACTGCCGGTGCCTGCTCACAACCGGGGGGATCAGCCGCGTATTACTTGCGTTCGTCTTGCTTGAAACTGCTCAAGTTGTGCTTGGCGCCGGCGGCTGTCTGCGCTTCGGTACCTGTTGTGGCAGCCGCTTGCTTGGCTTCGCCACCGCCCAACTCCGCCGCCATGTCACCGACCTGCTCGCGCACGGTGCTGCCGAACAGGTTGTAAACCACGATGGCCGAGATCGCGATCAGGGCCACGATGATGATGTACTCGGTCATGCCTTGGCCCAACTGGCGAGCGCGCAACTTAATGGACATGGTGCTTCCTCTGGTCTAGGCCGAGTGTGTTTTGGGTGGAGGGTTGCTGGCGTAACCACTCACTGACCTGGGCGGTGATGACCGGCGCCCTGCCATAGGCGCCGCTCTCGTATACCGATGCTAAGCGAGAGCAACCCGCACCGTATGTCCCCACTTATAGCTACAGATAAAGCTGCCGCCTTGAGCCGTAAAGGCAATACCGCCTGGAGAGCTGCGCTACTATCGCAGCAATGAACTCGTCTCATTCAGGATCAAGATGCGCAGCGAAAATGACAGCATGCCGATTCGAGTGATCCTGGTTGAGGACGATGTAACCTTTCAGCAAGCACTGCGGCAGACCTTCACCACAGCAACCGATATGCAATTGGTGGCCGTATTGAGCACGCGTACTGAGGGCTTAAACATCCTCGAGCATGCGCCGGCGGATGTTCTGTTGGTTGATCTAGGCCTGCCGGACGGCTCGGGCATTGATGTTATCCGTGCCGCCCATGCCAAATGGCCCGAGTGCAACATCATGGTCAGCACCGCTTTTGGCGATGAAATGCATGTGATGCAGTCACTTGAGGCTGGCGCGACGGGCTATCTGCTTAAAGACAGCAGCACCGCCAGCATTGCCGCGGAAATCCGGAGCCTGCACCAAGGTGGCAGCCCGATCAGCCCGCTGATCGCCCGGCAGATCCTCATGCGCTTTCGCCAACCAGACACGACACAGCCTCAGGCCCCCACCGAAGCCAACGCTGCCCGAGCGCTGCTGTCCGCACGGGAACAGCAAGTACTGGAGTACATCACCAAAGGCTTTAATTCGGATGAGATTGCCGGGCTGATGGGTGTATCACGCCATACGGTGCTGACCTTTGTACGGCGGATTTATAAGAAGCTTGAAGTGAGCTCGAAAACAGAAGCCATCTATGAAGCGCGCAACCAAGGGTTGCTAGGTGCTTAAGCAATGGCCAGGGATCGTATTGCTGACAACTTCACTGCTAACGCTCTGTATTCCGGCAGTGGCTGCAACAGAATCCGCCTTACACGTTACCAGCGCGCAACTATTAAACATCCCCAGCCAGGGTTTTAGCGCCCCACCCCAACGGGTTGATGAGCAACTGCTGCCTGACAATTGGACCACGGTTACATTGCCGCACGCCCTGACCCGGCAATTGCTGCCCACTTCAGCCGAGCATGAAAACGCTAAAACACCGACGATAGAAACCTGGTATCGCCTGCAACTGCCCGCCTCAACATCAGAATCACAACAACAACTTTACATTCCACGTTGGAAAACCGACGGCAACTTGGCCATCTACGCAGATGGCCAGCTTATTTATATGTCGCATAGCGGCGTATATTGGAATGGCTGGAATATCCCCCTTAGTATTTCTTTGAACGCAACAGCCGACACTCCACGCCCACGCGTTATCCTCTTGCGCATCCAACGTCCAAGCGATTCGGGTGGCGGTATTTCGTCTATATGGGTTCAAGACAGCAGCAGCCTGAACTGGCGTTACCGGCTTCGGCATTTACTACAGGTTCAGTTGCCGTATACCAGCAGCGTGGTATTTCTAGCCGTCGGCTTATTTTCATTTTTTGTGTGGTGCACATCGCGCCACGAACACTCGTACCTGCTGTTTTTCTTTATTTCAACGGCTTCCTTTATTCGCACCCTGCACTATTACGTGGGTGAAACTGAACTACCCATACCGGAATCCTGGTTTAGCTGGCTAACAATCAACGCGCTGTTCTGGATGGTGCTGGTTACCCATTTCTTCCTACGCAGCCTGCACCATCGCCCGACCGGATGGCTGAGTGTGTTTGTCACCCTGGTTACCCTTTTGGCCGGTGTGCTTACGTTGCCGTTGCTGTCCGGGCTACTGAATGCCTATGCCCTGTCACCACTGATCTACTGCGCGCTAATTATTACAGGCTCTATAGTGGCGGGCGTTGGCGCCTATCAGTCCTGACAGGCGCG
>NKIE01000122.1 GCA_002256055.1 Pseudomonas sp. PGPPP3
GCTCGCCTGATCAGCTCCCACGACTACGGCTTCCCCAAGGAAGACCAGCAGTTCTGGAGCGCCCTGCAGGCTGACTTCGCCTTCGAGCCTGACCGCGCACTGTTTATCGACGACAGCTTGCCGATCCTGCGCAGCGCCCGCACCTTTGGCGTCGCTCATCTGCTGGCTGTACGCCAGCCAGACAGCCGCCAGCCAGCCAAGGACAGCCAGGAATTTACCGCGGTGGAGGACTACCGCGACCTGCTGCCCTAGTGACAGATTCGCGCCCCATGTTGGTGCTGGGACAAGACTGAACGTACACTCCGGCACCTCCTGTTTGAGACCTGCCGAATGCGCGGTTACATCACCCTTATCCTGCTGCTGGTCGGCGGCTTGCTCAGTACCATGAGTCAAGCCGACCATGGCATACGGGTCTGTCAGCATGCCGTGCAGAAGTACGCCTACCGCATTGAGCTGGCGGAACTGATCCTCGCACGCACCGCAGCCCAATATGGGGAAAACCATATCCACCCCAGCACCCAGCCCGACCCGGCACAAGAGCGTTGCCTGAGTATGCTGCGCGAGGGCCAGGTGGATCTGGCCTTTGTGCCGCCCAGTGCCGAGCGCCTGCGCAACTTCGCGGTGATCCCCTTCGATCTGCACAACGGCATGCTCGGTTACCGCGTGCTGCTGATTCGCAAAACCGATGCTGAACGCTTTGCCCAGGTAAACACCCTGGCCGACCTGCGCCAACTGCGCGGCGGCTTCAGCAGCCAGTGGAGCGACTACAGCCTGTTTGCCCGCAACCAGTTGCCGGTGGAAGGCCAGGCCAACCCCGACAACCTGCTGGCAATGCTCGGCAAACGCCGCTTCGACTACTACCACCGCGGCCTGCACGAGGCCTGGCGCGAGCTGGATGAAGATGCCGTCGCTGGCTCCGAGCTGATGGTCGAACCCCACCTGGCCCTGGTCTATCACCTACCGGTGTACTTCACCTTCAATCGCAACGACACGTTGCTCAAGCGCCGCTTCGAACAAGGGCTGGCGATAATTCAGGCCGACGGCAGCCTGCAGGCGCTGTTTTCGCGCCACTTCGGCCAAATGGCCAAACAGGCTGGGCTGGAACAACGCACCTTGATCCCACTCGACTATCCCAACCCGCCCGGCCTGCCAGCGCCCGACACTCACCTGTGGCTGCAACGCTAACGCGACTCCCGCCGAGCCTGCGAGTTCCCGTACTGCGCGCGCAGAATTAAAGGCCGTGACAGGCCTAACACACCCAGATGAACGGGCTTGCAGTGCGCCCAGGCAGCGCTCAGCATGCGCGCCATGTCCACCCGTGAGAGTCATGTCATGAAGTTTGCTTTTCTGCTTCTCCCCCTCAGCCTGACCGCCAGCCTGGCCATCGCCGGCAACAACACTGAAAGCGCCGTTGGTGGTGCCCTCGGCGGCGTACTCGGCACTGTGGTCGGCGAGCAAATCGGCGGTAGCACCGGTGCTGTGATCGGCGCAGGCGTCGGTGGTGCGGCGGGCAGTGCCGTCGGTGCCGACAAGCGCAATCGCACCGAAGCCGCCATCGGCGGCGGCATTGGCGCGGCTGGCGGCCAGGTAATCGGCAGCAAGGTCGGTGGTTCCACTGGCGGCCTGATCGGCG
The DNA here is from genome assembly GCA_002256055.1 of Pseudomonas sp. PGPPP3. Lineage (GTDB taxonomy): Bacteria > Pseudomonadota > Gammaproteobacteria > Pseudomonadales > Pseudomonadaceae > Aquipseudomonas. Next base: position 1,634 of record NKIE01000122.1, read on the forward strand.
CTGGTGTTGGCGGCGCGGCCGGTGGTGCCCTGGGCAACGAATACGGCGACAACAGCCGCAGCCGTGACGACGATGATGATGACTATCGCCGTCATCACGACAACGGCAATCACTACGGCGAGCACAAACACAAGAAGCACAAAAAGCACCGCGACTGAGCACGCGCCGCTCTACCCACAAAGCCCGGCCACTGTGCCGGGCTTTGTGTTTTCAGCTCCGGACGCCAACCCAACAGCGCTCTAAAATCACTCCTGTCTAAGCCTGAAACAGCTATCGCCAATGCGTATAACCAACACCCGCAGATCCATCTAGGATTGGCTTAACCGCACTGCAAAGGAGGAGTCGTATGCAGGTAGCCGGATCCACCAGCAGCTTGCCGATCTCGACCCAGATCATCAAAAAAGCCGGGCAAGCGGCGCAGGCACCTGAAGCCCCGGTCAGCCCGGAACAGGTTAACCGCGCCGTCGACCGCGCCAGTGATCGAGCCACTGAGAACCAAGCCAGCCGGGAACAAACCCAGACTGATCGCCGTACGTATGCCACACAAATTTACAGTGCCAATAGCCAGCAAAAGCAGATCGACACTTACCTGGCTGTTGCCAGCGAGGGCAAGGTTGACAGCACCTCTGGACCTACGTCAGCCGCACTGCAACTGCGTGACAGCGCCACCGGTACAGATCTGCCGGACATACGCGACAACCCAGGCCAGCAACGGCCACCCGCTGAACCGGTTAAACCCGAGCCATACCTCGACACCCGCGCCTGATCTGCCCCGCAGACACGCACAAAAAACCGCCTACGGGCGGTTTTCTTATGTGGGTCTACCGCCAACGCATGCACTGACAGTGCCCCGCACACCCATCCACCCACGTCCATTCAGCCACTATTAGCGGTGTCCACAGCGGCGCACTCAGGCTAGGCTAGCGCCTGTCCTTTGCCTTTGAGAGCCCCGTCATGAGCGACCTGCCCGAGTCCCTGCCCAGCCAGAATCCATTGGCTGCCGAGCCGCTGACCAGCATCGAAGCACGCGTGTTGGGCTGCCTGATCGAGAAACAGGCCACCACCCCGGAAACCTACCCACTGACCCTTAATGCCGTGGTCTTGGCCTGCAACCAGAAGACCAGCCGCGAGCCCGTACTCAACCTCAGCCCTGGCGAGGTCGGCCACGCCCTGTCGCGCCTGGTGATGGGCAGCCGTGCCGACCGCTGGGAACAACGCACGGAAAAACAGCTGGAGCTGGTGCACGCCCAAGTCATTCTCCTCGGCCTCTTGCTGCTACGCGGCCCGCAAACCCTCAACGAACTGCTGACCCGCAGCCAGCGCATGCACGACTTCGACGATGTGGCCGACCTGCAACATAAGCTCGAGCGCCTGATCAGCCGCGAACTGGCCTGCCTGCTACCGCGCCAGGCCGGACAGCGCGAAGACCGCTATATGCACTTGCTCGGCAACCCGGATGATCGGCAAGCCGCCATCAGCGCCCGTCCGGCCGAACGCCACGACAGCCAGCCCCAGGACAACCGCTATGAGCAGCTAGGATAGCCATGGCCGGAAGCAGCCTGTTTACCCTGATCGACGATATCGCCAGCGTCCTCGACGACGTAGCCCTGATGAGCAAAGTTGCGGCCAAGAAGACCGCCGGCGTACTCGGCGATGACCTCGCCCTCAACGCCCAGCAAGTCACTGGCGTGACCGCCGATCGCGAGCTGCCGGTGGTCTGGGCGGTGGCCAAGGGCTCGTTCAGAAACAAACTGATTCTGGTGCCAGCGGCCCTGCTGATCGGCACCTTTGCCCCATGGGCGGTGATTCCGCTGCTGATGCTCGGCGGCGCCTTCCTGTGTTTCGAAGGCTTCGAGAAACTCGCGCACAAATACCTGCACGACAGCGCGGGCGAGCACGAGGAACTGCGCCACGCCCTGAGTGATCCGCAGGTCGACCTGCTGGCCTTCGAGCAGGACAAGATTACCGGCGCGATCCGCACCGACTTTATCCTCTCGGCGGAAATCATCGTCATCACCCTCGGCACCGTGGCCGGCGAACCCTTTATCAAACAGCTGACCGTGTTGGCCTTGATCGCCGTGGTGATGACCATCGGTGTCTATGGCCTGGTGGCCGGCATCGTCAAACTCGACGACGCCGGGCTCTACCTCAGCCGCAAGACCTCCAGCCTGCTGCGCGGCGTCGGCAACCTGCTGCTCAGCGCCGCACCTTGGCTGATGAAAAGCCTGTCAGTGATTGGCACCGCGGCAATGTTCATGGTCGGCGGCGGCATCCTCACCCACGGCATCCCGGCGGCCCACCACCTGATTGAGCAACTGGCCGCCAGCGCTGCCAGCCTGCCCGCCCTCGGCAGCGTGCTGAGCGTGCTCACTGCGCCACTGCTCAATGGCCTGGCCGGCATCGTCGCCGGGGCGCTGGTACTGGCCGTGATCAGTGGCGCCAGCCGTGGCTGGCACGCACTCAAGGGCGCTTAACCCACCGGCACACTGCAGAATTGGAGAGTCATCATGCACCCGTTCAATGCCGCACAACCACCGCGTTTGGCCATCCTGCTCGGCTATGCCGGGCTGATCCCGTTTATCAGTGGCGCCATCGGTATCTGGATCACCCCGCCGGCCTGGCGCACGGATGTGCTGACAGCGCTGTTGCACTACGCCGCCGTGATTCTGGCCTTTATGGGGGCGACTCACTGGGGCCTGGCCATGGCCCGCGAGCGCCAAGACGACGCCGCGCACCGGCAGTTGGGACTGTCGGTGTTGCCCGCCCTGCTGGGATGGTTGGCGATCAGTAGCGGCCTGTCAGCGCTGCTGGCGCTGGCCTTGCTGATCAGCGGCTTTATCGGCCTGTACTTGGCCGACGTGCACGCGGTCAAACTCGAGTTGGCACCCCGCTGGTACACCGCGCTGCGCAAACCCTTGACCGCCGTGGTGCTGATCTCACTGCTGGCGGCCTGGCTGGGTGTTCTCACTCACTAGCCAGGCCGCTGGGCCAGGCGGATTGCCCGCCTGACCTGCGGTGCCCCTAGAAGCGGTCGCGAATAACCACTTCGCTGAGCGGCAGCTTGCCGACCCGCGGCTTGGCCTCGACCACTTTCTTACCGACAGCCACCATCAGGGCGATGACATGGTTGTCCGGCAGGTTGATCAGCTTGCCCACGGCGTCGAAATCGAAGCCGTCCATTGGGCAAGAGTCCAGGCCTTTGCCACGGGCGGCGAGCATCAGAGTCTGGGCCATCAGGCCGCTGCTGCGCATCACCTCGTCACGCTGCACCTGGGGCTTGTCGCGGTAGTAGTTGTCGATGGCGCCAGCCATATAGCTCTGCACCTCGGCCGGAGCGCCTTCCCAGACGCGGCCAACATTCGCACTCCAGCTGTCGAGCTGGGCACACACCACCACCAGCATCGAAGCATCGGTCACTTGCGCCTGACCCCAGGCCGCTTCGCGGATCTGCGCGCGCAGGGCCGGGTCGCTGACTTCGACAAAACGCACGTGTTGCAGGTTGAACGCCGATGGGGCGAACAGGGCCAGTTGCAGCAATTCGTCTTTCTGCTCGCGGCTCAGGGCAAACGCAGGGTCGAAACCCTTGATGGCGCGGCGAGTGCTGATGGCTTCTTCGATATGCATGCTGGCTCCGGGATCGCGGGGGTAAATGGGCCTTAATGGTAGGTGGCAAACGAAGGCAAAACCATCCGCGATTGCTGATCGGAATCATCGAGCGAGCCGATGGCTACGCCGCCTTAGCCCAGGGCGCCGAGAGCACCCAACAACCTCAACCGGCCGCAGACTGCTCCTGCACCCAGGCGCGCACGGCAGCATAGGGGTAGTTTTCCAGCGCCGCAAAACCGGGCATGCCGCGCGCCTTGAGCTTGCTCAGCAGCGGCACGCTGATACCGCATAGGAAGCGGGTCAGACACTCGCCACTCGGCACCTGCCCGTTGAATTCCAGGTGCCGCTGGCTGAACACCTCACAGAGGGCATTCAGGCTGTGCTCGCTCAATGGCACCAAGGTGGGCGGCGCAGGCAATCGGGCGATCTGACCATGGCACACCGAGCAATGCCCACAGCGCTGCGGCGCCTGGGCATCGCCAAAATACGCGGCCAGGCGCTGGCTCAGGCACAGCTCAGTGGCGAACAGGTCGAGCATGGCGTGGATGCGGGCGATCTCGCTGGCTTCCTGCTGCTGGAAATAGCCATGCAGCTCGGCGCTCAGGGCGGCGGAATCGAAGCGCGCGTCGAGCACGGCATAGACCTCTGTCATCTGCTTGCTTTCCAGCTCAATCCAGCCGCGCTCCTGAAACCAGTCCAGAGCCTTGACCACCCGACCGCGCTCGGCCTGATGCTGGCTGTAGAGGCTGTCGAAATCCACCGTGCACCAGGTCCGCGCCCGCGCCGAGGTGGCGACGATGGCTGCGACAAACTGGCGGCGCTCACCCTCGAACTTATCCAGCAGCGCTTCGGGCTCGATCAGGTACTTGAAACGGTATTCGGCGAAGTAGGCATAGCGCGGGGCGATGATGCCGCGCAGTTCCAGCTGCACCAGCAAGGTTTTCAGCGGCAACTGGCGAATATTGCTCTGCTCGGAAAGCTGATTGAGCATCAGCTCCCATTCACCACCTTCGCCTGCGCCGCGTAGCTCATCCAGCACGCAGCGGATACCGGCCAGCTCCGGCGTGTCGCCGTAGACGAAGTTCTCCAGCACGTTGAGGCTGTCGCGATTGGCCAACACCAGGCAATCCGAAGGCTGACCATCACGACCGGCGCGGCCGATTTCCTGGCTGTAGTTCTCGATGGATTTGGGCAGATCGAAATGCACCACGTTGCGGATATCGGCTTTATCGATGCCCATGCCGAAGGCGATGGTGGCGACGATGCAGTTGATCACCCCGGCCATGAACTGGCGCTGAATCGCCTCGCGTGCCTCATGCGGCATGCCGGCGTGGTAGGCGCTGGCGGCGATGCCTCGCTGGCTGAGCTGCGCCGCCACCTGTTCAGCAGTCTTCTGCTGGGTAACGTAGACGATACTCGGCTCACCGGCCTTGGCGCCCAGCCATTCAACCAGACGGCGTTGCTTGTCACGCCCGGCCACCGGTTCCACCAGCAGGTTAAGATTAGCGCGGTAGAAGCCGGTGGTGACCACGTCGTCAGCGACAATCGCAAACTTCTTCTGCATGTCGGCAATCACCGGCGGGGTGGCCGTGGCGGTGAGCAGCAGCACCTGCGGGATAGCGAACTGGCGCTGGTAGTCGGGCAACTTGAGGTAGTCGGGGCGGAAGTTGTGGCCCCACTCGGAGATGCAGTGGGCCTCATCGACCACCAGCAAGGAGATCGGCACCTGGCTGATGAAATGACGGAAGCGCTCGTTCTTCAAGCGCTCGACCGAAATCATCAGGATTTTCAGCTCGCCGGATTTGGCGCGCGCCATGGTCTCGGCGGTTTGCTCGCGGCTCTGCGCCGAGTCGATGCTGGCGGCGCTGATGCCACGGGCATGCAGGAACGCCAGTTGGTCCTGCATCAGCGCCAGCAGTGGCGACACCACCAGGGTCAGGTGCGGCAGGTGCAGCGCCGGCAACTGGTAGCACAGCGACTTGCCCGAGCCGGTAGGGAAAATGGCGGCCGCCGAGCGACCGGCCAGCACGGCTTCGACGACGCGTTGCTGGCCGGGGCGCAGCTGGGTGAAGCCGAAGACGCGAGAAAGGGTCGCCAGCATCAGCGCTCACTCCATGAAAAAAAGGGTTCAGCCAAGTACGCTAGACGCGCCCACAAAAAAACCGCCCGAAGGCGGTTTTTTCACTCAAGGCGCTACGGCTTACAACTGCGGGCCGGCGTTCTTGATGGCGTCGGAAACATCGAACTTCTTGAAGTTGTCGATGAACTTGCCCGCCAGTTCCTTGGCCGCTGCGTCGTAGGCTGCCGAATCTGCCCAGGTGTTGCGCGGGTTGAGCAGGTTGGTTTCTACGCCCGGCACGGCTTTCGGCACGTCCAGGTTGATCAGTGGCAGGTGTTCGGTTTCAGCACCGATCAACGCGCCGCTCTGGATCGCTGCGATCACTGCACGGGTAGTCGGGATGTTGAAGCGCTTGCCAACGCCGTAGCCACCGCCAGTCCA
>NKIE01000123.1:0-4872 GCA_002256055.1 Pseudomonas sp. PGPPP3
GCACTGATCGGCAAGCCGTTCCCGGCCTTTGCCTTGCCGTCGGTGATTGAGCCCGGCAAGACCATTACCCAGGCCGACTTGCTGGGCAAGCCGGCGCTGGTGAATGTCTGGGCCACCTGGTGCCCATCGTGCCGGGTCGAGCATCCGGTGCTGAACAAACTGGCGGCCAGCGGAGTGAACATCTATGGCGTCAACTACAAGGATCAGCGTGAGCCGGCGCAGAAGTGGTTGCGCGAGTTGCACAACCCTTATCAGCTGAACATCGAAGATGCCGCAGGGAGCCTGGGTCTGGATCTGGGAGTCTACGGAGCGCCGGAAACCTTCTTTATCGATGCCAAGGGCATCATCCGCCACAAGTATGTCGGCGTGGTTGATGAGCAGGTCTGGAGCAGCACCTTGGCTCCGATCTACCAGCAAATGGTCGACGAGAGTGAGGTTCAGCCATGAGGCGCCTGCTGCTGGCGTGCATCCTGGGCGGCGCCTTGGTCGGTATGGCCAATGCGGCCATCGACACCTACGAGTTCAAGGACGAGGGTGAGCGCGCGCGTTTTCGCACGCTGACCGAAGAGCTGCGTTGCCCGAAGTGCCAGAACCAAAATATCGCCGACTCCAATGCGCCGATTGCCACCGACCTGCGTCGGGAGATCTTCCGCATGCTGGAAGAGGGGCAGAGTAATGCCCAGATCGTCGATTTTCTGGTGCTGCGCTACGGCGACTTTGTTCTCTACAAGCCGCCGGTGAATGCGCGCACCTACCTGCTCTGGTACGGCCCCTTCGCCTTGTTGGGCTTGGGTGCCCTGGGCCTTGGCGTGCTGGTGTTGCGCCGGCGCAAGGGCGCCAAAAATTCCGTGCAGGCCGCTTTGTCTGTCAATGAGCGTGAGCGCCTCAGTGCGCTGCTCCAGCAAAATTCTCAGGACTCAAAATGATCGAATTGTGGCTCGCCGCCGGCCTGTTGTTGCTGATAGCCCTGGCGTTTCTGCTGATCCCCGTGCTGCGTGGACGCAAAGCTCAGGCCGAGGAAGACCGTACTGCCCTGAACGTGGCCCTGTATCAGGAGCGCGTGGCCGAACTGCAAGGCCAGCACGCCAGTGGCGCGTTGACCGCCGAGCAACTGCAAGCTGGCCAGGATGAGGCGGCCCGTGAGTTGCTGGACGATACCGAGGGTGCTGCCGTTGAGCGCGCCTCTTCGCTGGGCAAAGCGCTGCCGTTGATTGCCGCTCTGCTGGTGCCGGTGCTCGGCCTGGGGCTGTATCTGCATTGGGGTGCCAGCGACAAGGTGGCCTTGGTCGAGCAGTTCGCCCAGGCGCCGAAATCCGTCGAAGAAATGACCGCGCGTCTAGAACAGGCGGTCAAGGTCCAGCCAGATTCGGCCGAGGCCTGGTACTTCCTCGGCCGTACTTACATGGCGCAGAGCCGTCCGGCTGATGCCGCCAAGGCGTTCGAGAAGGCCGTGGGCCTGGCCCGTGAGCCGGAGCTGCTCGGTCAGTGGGCTCAGGCGCTGTATTTTGTCGGCAACAAACAGTGGTCGGCGCAGTTGCAGAGCCTCACCGATGAAGCCTTGCAGCGCGATCCGCAGGAAGTGACCAGTCTGGGGCTGCTCGGCATTGCCGCCTTCGAGGGGCAGCGCTTCAAGGAAGCAGTCAGTTACTGGCGCCGGCTGATTGCCGTGTTGCCGGCGGACGATCCCTCGCGCGAAGCTCTGCAGGGCGGTATCGATCGTGCGCTGGAGCAGCTGGCAGCCAAGGGCGAAACCATGCCGGATGAGCCTGTAGCCGTGGCAGCCGCCACCGGCGCGCAGCTCAAGGTGCGAGTCGAGCTGGCCGCCAAGTTGAAAGACCAGGTGCAGCCAGGCGACAGCGTGTTCATCTTTGCCAAGGCCAGTGCCGGGCCGCCCATGCCGTTGGCGGTCAAGCGTCTGACCGTGGCCGATTTGCCGGTGGAGGTCACCCTGGCCGACAGCGACGCCATGATGCCGCAGCTGAAGCTCTCCAACTTCCCGCAGGTGCAGTTGATGGCGCGCATCTCGCGTGCCGGTAATGCTACGGCCGGCGAGTGGGTAGCCCATGGTCAGGCGGTATCGAGCAGCAGTGCCGAGCTGCAAAAACTGACCATCGACAGTCCTGATAAATGATCGCCGCCGTACGCCTGCCGCTGCTGGTGGGCCTGTTGCTGGGCCTCTCGGCGTGCAGCCTGCAGCCGCCGCAACCGGTGGCAAGCGGGCAGTCGCCGGTCAAGGCTCATGCCCACTTCGCGCCGCCACCGGATGGGCCCAGTCACTGGGACCCGCAACTGCAGGTGTATGTGTTGCAGGGCAGTCCGCAGCTGTATTACCGCCAGCGTACCTATTACCGCTGGCAGCAGGGCTGGAGTTGGGCTACCCAGGCGGCAGGGCCTTGGCGGGCGTGCGGCAGCGACGAGGTTCCGGCGGGCTTGAGTCAGCACTATCAGGAATGAATAACGGCGACTTCGGTCGCCGTTATTCATTCTCGGGGCGGCGTTTCCCGTGTGAACAGCGGGTTGCCGCAGCGGCTGCAGAAGGCGGCCTGCGGTTCATGGTTGGCTTTGCGGCAGACGGGGCAGGCGTGCTGCAGGGTTTCTTCGCGCATGGCACTGGCCAGTTCGGCGGTGAAGATTCCGGTTGGCACGGCGATGATCGAGTAACCGGTGATCATTACCAGCGTCGCGACTGCCTGGCCCAGCGGGGTCTTGGGGGTGATGTCGCCAAAACCGACGGTGGTCAGGGTGACTACTGCCCAGTAGATCCCAGTGGGGATGCTGGTGAAGCCGTGGCTGGGCCCTTCGATCACATACATCAGGGTGCCGAAGACAATCACCAAGGTGCTGATGGAGGCAAAGAACACGATGATTTTTTGCCGGCTGCCGCGCAGGGCGGTGAGCAGGAAGTTGGCCTGGCGCAGGTAGGGGCTGAGCTTGAGCACGCGAAACACTCGCAGCATGCGCATCACGCGGATGATCAACAGGTACTGGGCGTCCGGGTAGAGCAGGGCGAGAATGCCGGGCAGGATCGCCAGCAGGTCGATCAGGCCGAAGAAGCTGAAGGCATAGCGCAGCGGGCGGGGCGAGCAGTACAGGCGCAGGCCGTACTCGATGGCAAATACCAGGGTGAAGGCCCACTCAATGCCGGCCAGCAGGCTGGCATGTTGGCGGTGAATACCGTCGATGCTGTCGAGCATCACCACTGCCAGACTGGCCAGAATCACCAGTAGCAACGCTGTGTCGAAGCGGCGGCCGGCGCGGGTGTCGGTCTGAAAGATGATGATGTACAGGCGTTCTCGCCAGCTTTGCACGTTGCTCATGAGCTTGCTCCTTGTGCGGGTGTGGGGCAAAGCCACGACCGGTTAACGTTTTGGCGAAAAACTGCACGGCTGGCATGGCCGCACGCCACCTCAGGCGGCATGCTGGCGGTCCGCCGGTCTGTCGCAAGTGCCTGTCTTTGCTCGGGTTATATGACCCTAGCGTATACACTCTGCGCCGCCGCTGGATTGTCCCAAGTCCTCGAATGGAAGGCTATCAACATGCAGTATGCCAGCCGCAGTGTGTCGGGCCTGGTCCGCGCTCACAATGAAGACAGCGTACTCAGCTGTCCGGAGTTGGGCCTGTGGGTGATCGCCGACGGCATGGGCGGCCATCAGCGTGGCGAAGTGGCCAGTGCCATCGTGATCGACAGCATGGCCGCAGCGATCCGTCAGGGCGATAGCCTGGAGCAGGCTGTGCAGGCGGCTAATCAGGCGATCATCGCAGCGGCCAGCCTGGATCCTGCCAGTCAGGGCATGGGCAGTACGGTGGTGGCCGTGCGCTTTGTCGGTGCCGATTACGAGCTGGCCTGGGTGGGGGATAGCCGTGCCTATCTGCTCAGTCCGGAGGTGATCCGCCCCTTGAGCAAGGATCACAGCTGGGTGCAGGTGATGCAGGATGCCGGGCAGTTGAGCGCCGCTGAGGCAAAAAACCACCCACGCAAGAATGTCATCACCCAGTGCCTGGGGCAGGTGGGCCTGGAGCTGGAGGTGGGCCTGCGGCGTGGCAGGCTGCAGGGCACGGAACGCCTGTTGCTGTGCAGCGATGGCTTGCATGGCGAAGTCAGCGACTCACGCTTGCTGCAACTTGGTCGTGGCGCCGGACTGGAAGAGGTGGCCGATGAGTTGATTGCTGCCGCCAACAGTGCAGGCGGCAAGGACAATATTTCCTGTGTACTGCTGGCGCTGGAGCCGGCCGTGACGCTGGCGGGCGAGTCGCGGATTGGCCGTTTCCTGGCCGGGCTGCGCAAAGGCAAAGCGACCCATTTATAAAGTTGGTATCTATCGGATTGGCTATGAGCGACCCATTGATCGAGATTCCCGGTTACACCATCCACGGCCAGTTGGGCAAAGGCGGCATGGCCGAGGTGTACCTGGCCACCCAGAACTCGCTGCAACGCAAGGTGGCGATCAAGGTGCTGTCGGCCGCTGCCGAGCACGATTTTATCCAGCGCTTTATCAACGAAGGGCACATTGTTGCCTCGCTGAACCATCCGGCCATCATCACTATTTACGACATCGACAAGCTCGAAGACGGTCGTTACTACCTGGCCATGGAATTTATCGCCGGTGGCGATCTCAGCCAGTACCAGGGTCAGGTACTGGCTCCGGCGCGGGCTCTAGACATCATCCGGCAGGTGGCTGAAGGTCTGAGCGTGGTGCATGAGCGCGGGCTGGTGCATCGCGATATCAAGCCGGCGAATATTCTCTTTCGCGGCGATGGTTCGGTGGTGATCACCGACTTTGGCGTGGCCAAGGACCTGGCGATCGACAATGACCTGACCCATTTCGGCGTGGCCGTCGGCAGCCCAGCCTACAGCAGCCCGGCGCAGGCCCA
>NKIE01000123.1:4882-7700 GCA_002256055.1 Pseudomonas sp. PGPPP3
CCAGCCTACAGCAGCCCGGAGCAGGCCCAGTGCGAAGCCCTGGACCAGCGCAGCGATATCTACAGCCTGGGCATCGTCCTGCTGGAAATGCTCACCGGCGCCAACCAGTTTCGCGGCGCCAGCTACACCCAGACAGTAATGAACCACGTACAGATGGCGGTCCCGTCGTTGCCGGCGGCGTTGCAGGGCTATCAGCCATTGCTCGAACGCATGCTGGCGAAAACCCCTGACGCACGCTTTGCCAGTTGCCGTGAGCTGCTGCAGGCCCTGGCGGCGCTGCAGGATGACGATCTGGGCGCCACTCAGTTCAGTCCGGCGCTCAAACTGGCCAAAGCGCCTGCGCCCAAGCCGCGGGCGCGCTCGCTGGTGATGTTGCTGCTCGGCGTGCTGCTGCTCGCCGGCTTGGGGTACGGTGGTTACACCTTGAACCTGCGCATGCAGGTGGCGGACTTGCTGGCCTCGGCCGAGCAACGCCTGCTTGAGGACAAGCTGCAAGAACCGCAGGCCGACAATGCCGAATATTTCTTCCAGCAGGTGCTGTTGCTGGATGCCACCAATGCCGAGGCTCAGTTGGGCTTGCAGCGTGTTTTGGCGGCTCGTGTCGCGCGCTTCAACGGGCTGGCCGAACAGCGTTTTGCCAGTGCTCAAAACAGTCTGCCGAGCGAAGACAGCGCCCTCTGGTACTTTCGTCAGGCCCTGATCCTGGCGCCCGAGGACCCGACGGCCCTGGCTGGTATTGCGCGCGTGGCCGACTGGCATCTGCAGGCGGTGCACGATGCCTACCGCCAGCGTCAGTTCAGTAAGGCCCTGGAACAGATCGAGCTGGGTTTGCAGGCCGCGCCTGAACATGCCGAATTGCTCAAGTTGCGCGCCGCCCATGCCGCTTATGTCAAGCGCGCGACCCAGCGGGCCAAGCCCCGTGCCGTGGCCAGCAAATCGGCAGCACGCACTCAGGACAGCGATCAAGGCGCGGCTCAGAAGCCGGCCGGGGAGGAGGGCAATCCGCTGTCACGGTTGTGGAACCATATTCTTAATAACGGTATTGACGAGTAGTCGCCTGCGCCCAAACGGCCAGGTTTTTTGTGTTAAGCGAGCGCAAACGCCATGTTGAAACTGCAGTTCAAAGATTGTCGCCAGGCGCCGGTGTGGTTGGCCGATGAGCGCATCACCCTAGGTCAGGACCACCGTAATACCCTGGTCCTGCCGGATGCCGGGGTTAGCCTGTTCCACGCCGAGATCCGTCGTGAAGAGGGCCATTACTACCTCAGTGATTGCGCCAGCGAAGCCGGCACCTTGGTCAATGGCGAGCGCATCAGCAGCCGCTACCAGATCCGCGCTGATGACCTGTTGCAGGTGGGGGCGGTTGAGCTGCAGTTTATTGATCCAATGAAAGCGCAGGTCAAAGTCGATACTGCCAAGAAGTGGTTCTTGCAGGTGCTGCAAGGCGAGAACGAGGGCAACAAATATCCGCTGGCGGGCTCGATGACCTTCGGTCGTTCGGTCAAGTGCGAGTTGTGCTTCAACGACCCGGAGCTGTCGCGCCGGCATTGCGAGTTTTTCCTCAAGGACGGCGTACTGGAGGTCAAGGACCTGGGGTCGGCCAATGGTTTGCAGGTCAATCGGCAGAAAGTCACGACCGCCACTTTGCAGGCCGGCGACCAGATGCAGATGGGCAGCGTGATCCTGCTGGTGATCGGGCCGAAGGTCGACGAAGTCGAGCAGGCCGCTGTGAGGACGCCACGGTGTTTATGCCGATGGCGGCGTTGCCCAAGGCGAGCAAGGTTGCCGCTGCCAGCGCGCCTGCGCCCCGCGCCAGTGTCGCGCCGAATCCGGCGTCTGCCCCAGCGCAGAGTCAGGGCAAGTGGCTCTATGGCGTGCTGGCGGTGGTCGTGGTGGCTGCTGGGTTATGGGCGCTGACGCTGCTCTAACGGGCCCTCACGTCAGAGGCAGGCGGCGTCGATATCCAGTAATAACAGACGCTGGCCATTGTCGATGAACTGGCCTGCCGTCAGGCAATACTGGTTGGTCGTGGCATCGCGGTAGGTGGCTGAAAGGGTCAGACGTTTTTGCTCCTGTCCTTCGGCCAGCAACTGGTAGAAATACGGTCGCCACGACCAGTTGTGGCCCAGGTAGCTGGGATCTTCATACCAGTGGTTATCTTGCCAGTTGAGGTTGGCGGTCAGCTGGGTGCCTTGGCGATCGCACTGATACAGTCGACGCAGCCACGGGAACGCGCTCAAGGTTGGCAGCAGGTGCGGCTGCGAGCCGGCTTCGGCCCAGGGCTTGAGGATCGTCATCAGCACCGCCAACTGGTCGCGCAGACGCATCAGGCGCGTGCGCTCGGCCAGCTTGTGTTGCACATACTGATCACGCAACTCGGCAAACTGCTGCACGAAGGCGTCGCTGGCAAAGAACTCCACCTCGCCACGGGCAAACAGAAAACCCTGCACATAGCGGGCGCCGCACTCCAAGGCGAACTCCAGTTCGGCGGCGGTTTCCACCCCTTCGGCAATGATCCAGCAGCCCGTGCGTTCGGCCATCTGCGCCAGGGCTTTCACCACGTCACCGCTGGGGCCACCCTTAGCGGCGTCTTTGAACAGGCGCATGTCGAGCTTGAGGATGTCCGGCTGCAGGGCCAGGACCCGGTCGAGCTGGGAGTGGCCGGCGCCGAAGTCGTCGATCGCCACCCGTGCCCCGGCTTCTCGGTAGCGCGCCACCACATCGGTCAGGCGCTGGGTATTGCCGTTCAGCTCAGTGATTTCAAACACGATGCGTTCGGCAGGCACACCATGCTGCTGCAGTTGCTTGAGGCTGGGTA
>NKIE01000124.1 GCA_002256055.1 Pseudomonas sp. PGPPP3
GCACACTGACCGGCGCTGGCTCGACGGCACTGACAAAACCGCTCGAACCCTCCAGATCGAGCAACTCCGGCTCTAGGGTGAGGATTTGCGTGCGACTGGCGCCGCGACTAAGCAGCTTGACCGCCGCCCGGCTGATCACATGCTCCAGCTCGCGCACATTGCCCGGCCACGGATAGGCTAGCATGGCCCGCTCCGCCGCCGGCGACAGGCGCATGCTGCGCAGGCCCAAACGCGCGCGGTTGAGTTCGAGAAAATGCCCGGCCAGCAACAACACATCCTGATCGCGCTCGCGCAGCGGCGGAATCGGCACTGGGTACACCGACAGGCGATGGTAGAGGTCGGCACGAAAATGCCCGTCTCGGATGCTGTCAGGCAAGTGCCGGTTGGTGGCGGCGATGATGCGCACGTCCACATGCAGCGGCTTGTCGGCGCCCAGGCGCTGGATCTCGCCGTTCTGCAGCACGCGCAACAGCTTGGCCTGCACACTAAGGGGCAACTCGCCCACCTCATCGAGCAGCAAGGTACCGCCATTGGCCGCGTCGAAGCGTCCGGGGCGGTCGCTGGTGGCCCCGGAAAACGCGCCTTTGACGTGGCCAAATAACTCACTCTCGGCCAGCGACTCGGGCAACGCGGCGCAGTTGACCTGAATCAGCGGCTTGTTGCGCCGCCGCGACAGGCCGTGCAAACGGCGCGCAAACAGCTCCTTGCCGACCCCGGTTTCACCCAGCAGCAGCACCGGCAACTCGGAGTCGGCAACCACCTCCAGCTCACTGAGAATCTGCCGCAAGGCCTGGCTCTGGCCGAGGATTTCGCCCTCTTCGGCGAGCACCTGGGGATGCTGCACGTCGCTGCGCGACAGGCGCAGGCTGCGGTTCTCCTGCTCCAGACGGGTAATCCGCACCGCCGCCTCAATCAGCAGGCTGTAGTGCTGCAAATCGCGCCGGGCGTTGCTGTCGAAGGTGCCGGGATGCAGCGCATCCAGGGTCAGGGCGCCCCACGGCTGGCCGTCGACAAACAGGCTCATGCCCATGCAGTCATGCACCGGCAAGGGCTCGCCGACATGCTGATCGAGCAAGCCGTCGTACGGGTCCGGCAGGCGGCTGTCGGGCTCAAACCAGGTCGGTTCACGCGTCGCCATGATCGCCGCCAATCGCGGATGCTGAGCCACCACCAAACGCCGGCCCAGGGCCTCATGTACCAGCCCGACCGCCGCCAGCGGGCGCAGGCTGTCTCCATCCAGGCGCAACAGGCCCACCGCGCCGCAGCGAAAGTGCTCGCGCAGGGTATGCACCAGACGCTGCAAGCGCACGGCGTTGGGCAGTTCGACGATCAGATCGGCAAGCAGACTGGCTTCCAGCATGGTTATTTTCACCTTATATGGTTAAAAGAACCTTATTCGATCAAGGTCAAATTAACCATCATTTAAAAATAATCGTTTAATTTCAATTACTTGCCACTGGCACGAGTACTGCTATTGACCAGTAACCCTTCACTACTGATCGATACAAGGACCCTGCCATGACTCAACAGCTACTGGACCAGTCCCTCGGCGCCCTGGCCTGCGAGATTCCCGGCGCCACCCGAGTATTCCACGCCTTCAATCTGGACTTCTGCTGCGGCGGCCAACTGAGCCTGAGCGAAGCCGCCAAACGCCGTGGCATCGCGGCGGAACAGGTGGCAGAGCAACTGCAGGCCCTGCGCGGCCAACCCGGCAACGGCGAAGACTGGCGCCTGGCGCCTACGGAGCAATTGATTGCCCATATTCTCAGCCGCTTCCACGCCCGCCACCGCGAGCAACTGCCAGAGCTGATTCGCCTGGCCAGTCGCGTCGAGCAGGTACATGGCGAACGCGACAACTGCCCCAACGGCCTGGCCGATCACCTGCGCGAGATGCAGCAGGAGCTGGAAAGCCACATGCTCAAAGAGGAGCAGATTCTCTTCCCGGTGCTCCTCGACGGCCTCGGCGCACGCGCGGCCGCGCCCATCTCGGTGATGCGCATGGAGCACGACCAGCACGGCGAAGCGCTGCAGCGGATCCTCGACCTGACCAACAACATCACCCCGCCGAGCAACGCCTGTAACACCTGGCGGGCGCTCTATCGCGGTCTGGATGAACTGCGTAACGACCTGATGCAGCACATCCATCTGGAGAACAACGTGCTGTTCACCAACGCCCTGCATGCCCCGGCCCTGAG
Source organism: Pseudomonas sp. PGPPP3 (assembly GCA_002256055.1). GTDB lineage: Bacteria > Pseudomonadota > Gammaproteobacteria > Pseudomonadales > Pseudomonadaceae > Aquipseudomonas. The sequence goes on from NKIE01000124.1 coordinate 2,196, forward strand.
CCCGGTGTAAGCCAAGCCGCGTCCGGCAACGGGCGCGTAAGGAGCCACCCCATGATCAAACGTGCCCTGCAGCCGCTGCTGTGGTTTTGTCTGCTGACCTCGACCCTGGCGTTGGCCAGCGGCTTGGCCCTCAGCGCCGCCAGCCTCACGCCCCCACTGCATTGCCACACCGCCCGCTAGGCCTGACAGCGTCAGGCCCGCCATGCCATCAACCACAGGGATGCCTTTTATGGTGCTGCACCGTGTACATCACCAAATTCTGCGCAGCCATCACTTGTTCGAACCTCTGAACGAGGAGCAAATGGACGAGCTGATGAGCAGCAGCCAATTGCTCAGTGTCGACAAGGGCGCGCCGCTGTTTCGCCAAGGCGAACCGGCCAGTGCGTTTTACTTCATCATTTCCGGCTCGGTGAAAATCTACCGCCTGACCCCCGACGGCCAGGAAAAGGTCTTCGACGTGATCGGCGAGCGCCAGGCGTTTGCCGAAGCCATGATGCTGATGGACACCCCCAACTATGTGGCCAGCGCCGAAGCCATCGGCCCGACCCAGTTGTACAAGCTCTCCAGCCACACCTATATGCAGTTGCTGCAGAACAACAACCGCTTGGCCTTTGCCCTGCTCGGCCGGCTGTCGGTGCGCCTGCACCAGCGCCTCAACGAGATCGAAACCCTGTCGCTGAAGAACGCCACCCACCGCGTGGTGCGCTACCTGCTGACGCAGATGGCGCCGCTGCAGAACGCGGTCAGCAGCTTCGAACTGCCGATGGCCAAGCAACTGATTGCCGGCCATTTGTCGATTCAGCCAGAGACCTTCTCGCGCATCATCCGCCGCCTGATCGACGAACAGATCATCAGCCAGGATGGCCGCCAGATCAGCGTGCTCGACTGCATGCGCTTGCAACACTTCGAGTGATAGGCCGTTCATCCTCGCTCGCAAGCGATCGGCGCGGCCGCCATTAACCAGGAGCACCCCGCATGCGCCAATGCCTGTACTGCCAGCGCGACAACCCGAGCACAGAGACCGCATGCAGCCACTGCGGCATGCCGCTGCCAACGCCGACCGACACCCTCAACGCGCGCAGCCAGCAGCGCTTTATGTGGTTCTGCATTGGCCTGGCGCTGTTCTGCGCAGTGATGAGCGTCTGGCTGCCGCGTAGCCTGACCTAGCGCCAGCAGCACCCCTCGCAACTACACAACCGTAGCCCGGATAACCTCCGGATGCCGTTGTTGGTGCGCGCCTGTCCCGGATGGCATCCGGGCTACGTGACAGGCGGGCGATCCAGTACGGCGCAGATCTCTCCTGTAGGAACGGCTTCAGCCGCGAAGCTTGCAAGGCAAACGGCATCGCGGCTGAAGCAGCGCCTACAAAAACCAACTTCCCCCAACAACCCTTAACGTGGACTGAACCCGCCATTGCCCCGGATTGCATCCGGGCTACGACTCTTCTCACGACTGGGTCAGCTGCCGGTACAGTCGTAGCCCGGATAAAATCCGGGAACAACTTGTCGTGCGCGATTGCCCAGGATTGCATCCGGGCCACGGCCTCCTTACGACTGGGTCAGCTGCCGGTACAGCTGCGGCAAGCGCAGGGGCAATTGCTGTGGCTGACGGATCAGGGTGTAGCCGTTGGCGCCGAACATATAGGGCAGATAATCGCCGCCCTGCTGGTCGATGGTGATGCAGAACGGCAGCAGGCCGGCGCGTCGCGCTTCCAGCACCGCCTCGCGGGTGTCTTCGACGCCGTAACGGCCCTCGTACAGGTCCAGGTCGTTGGGCTTGCCATCGGTGACCAGCAACAGCAATTTGCGCTTTTGCTTGCACTGGCCCATCAGCTGGGTGGCCTGGCGAATGGCCGCGCCCATGCGGGTGTAGTAGCCGGGTTTGAGGGCCTGAATGCGCCCACGGGTCTGGTCGTCATAGCGCTGGCTGAAGGATTTCAGCTCCTGCATGCGCACCTGTTGCCGGCGCAGGGACGAGAAGCCGTACAGGGCGAACTGATCGCCCAGGGTCGAGAGGGTTTCGCCGAACAGCAGCAGGCTGTCGATGATCACCTCGATCACCCGGTGCTCGTCGTCCAGGTGCGCATCGGTGGACATCGACAGGTCGGCCAACAGCAGGCAGGCCAGGTCGCGGCGGGTGGTGCGTTGCTGCATAAACAGGCCGCGTTCGGCGCATTGGCCGTGCTGGCGTTCGACGTGAAAATCCAGCCAGGCCTGCAGGTCCAGCTCGCTGCCCTGGGGTTGCTGGCGTAACCACTGACGATCATTGCGCAGGTGCTCGAACTGCCGGCGCAGGCGCGAGGCCAGCGGTGCCAAACGCAGCGGCAAAGGTTGCGCCTCACTGCCGCGCGGCAGATACATCTGCAGATTGACGAAGTCCTCCTGCAGATGTTGCTTGCGGTAATCCCACTCCGGCAACTTGATCCCCTCGCCCAACGGAATGTCGTCGACATCCGCCGGCGGCAGGTCCAGGTCCAGCTTCAGGCCACCGCCCTTGCGCAACCGTTGCTTGGACAGCGCCAACTCGTCGAGGTCTTCGGCGACCCGGGCGGCGTCCAGGTCTTCGCTGTCATCGGTGCAACGGTCCAGCTCGATATGCTCGGACCAGCTGAACAGGTTCTCCAGGCGGAAGATCAACAGACCGCCCTTGCTGGTGCTTTCCTCGACCCGTTTGGCCTGCTTGCGCGCCAATTGCTGTTGCTCGGGGGCCGTCAGCAGGTAGCCATCGCTCTCCTCACCCAGCTCACAGGCCTGGGGTTCGCCGAGGTTTTGCGCCGGGTACAGCCACAGCGGTAAGGGCCAGGGCGCCCGCTCGCTGCGCGGGAAATCGCTGACGCTGCCGGGTTCGCGCAGCGCCTGGCACAGCGCCCGTTCCAGGGCCGCCTCGGCCGCGCCGAGCTGGCGCGGGTCGGGGCGTAACTGCAGATGGGCCTCGACCAGCCGTTGATAGCGCGGGCGCAGGGCCGGATAAGCCTGCAGCAGAGTTTGGGTCCAGCGCTGGTTGTCCCGCGCCCAGTGACGCATCTCGCCCGCTTGCGCGGCGAGCAAGGCCAACCAGCGATACAGCTCCTGGTTCAGGCCCACATCCGGGTACACCGCCAGGCTCGGCGGCAGACGCAGGTTACTGGCATCGCACCAGGCCACCGGCAGCTGCTTGCAGGTGCCGGCCACTTGCTGCAAGAGGTTACGGCGCAGCAGCAATTGCCGTGGGCTGGCGGCTTCCACGCCGATCCCGTTGGCGCCGCCCATGGCGCGAAACAACAGCGCCAGCGGGCGTTGCATAGTGACCAGCTCGACCCGCGCCTCGGGAAAATCCGGGCTGGCGCGGCGGGTGATAAAGCGGTGCCAGACACTGCCGACCCACTCTTCCAGTTCGACGGTAAAGGCCATGGGTGTGTCCTCGTGACGGTGCTTGCCGTGCAGAAACAAAAACGGCCCGCTGTAGTAGCCGGGCCGAGTTCTGGTTGAGGCTCTGTACCAGTTACGTGTTGAGCCCACCCTACAAAATAGGGCCTGCAACACATCGCTAGGACATAGCTTTAGTTAACCCACCAGCACATCTTTGCCGCGACGTTTGAAGCTGAACAGGTAGCAACCCAAGCCGATAAAGAAACCCACCCCGGCAGCCAGGCGCAGCCAGAAGAACACCCGCAACTGATCGACCGTATTCATAAACGACAGGGCGCTGCCATCGGTTGGCAAGCGCTGCAGCATCACCTGCATCACGCCGGCGGCGGTGAGGAACAGGGTGATCAGCACCATCGACAGCACCATCAGCCAGAAGCCCCAGACCTCCATGGTCTGCGAGCGCTCGTCGTTCGCCTCACCGATGCCCCGCAAACGCGGCATGGCGTAGCTGATCAGGGTCATGACGATCATCGCGTAGGCGCCGAAAAAGGCCAGGTGACCGTGGGCGGCGGTGAGCTGCGAGCCGTGGGTGTAGTAGTTCACCGGCGCCAGGGTGTGCAGGAAGCCCCACACGCCGGCACCGAAGAACGCGGTGACCGTAGTGCCCTTGGCCCACAAGGTGGCGGCCCGGTTCGGGTGTTGCCGCCGGCGTTTGCTGACCATGCTGAAGGCGAACAACACCATGGCAAAGAACGGCACCGGTTCCAGGGCGGAGAAGATCGAACCGACCCACAGCCACACCTCGGGCGCACCTATCCAGAAGAAGTGGTGACCGGTGCCGATGATGCCGGTAATCAGCGCCATGGCGATGATCACGTACAGCCACTTCTCGACCACTTCGCGGTCCACGCCGGTGATCTTGACCAGCACGAACGCCAGCATCGCGCCCATGATCAGTTCCCACACGCCTTCCACCCACAGGTGCACCACAAACCACCAGTAGTACTTATCGCGCGCCAGGTTTTCCGGGTTGTAGAAGGAGAACAGGAAGAACACCGCCAGACCAACCAGGCCGGTCATCATCACCAGGCTGATGGTGGTCTTGCGACCCTTGAGCATGGTCATGCCGATGTTGTAGAGAAAGCCCAGGGCCACCACCACAATGCCCATCTTGGTGATGGTCGGCTGCTCGAGAAACTCCCGGCCCATGGTCGGCAGTAAGTCATTACCGGTCAGCTTGGCCAGGCCCGCATAGGGCACCAACAGATAGCCAAGAATGGTCAGCACGCCGGCGGCGGCGAACACCCAAAACAGGATCATCGCCAGTTTCGGGCTGTGCAGCTCGCGGTCGGCCTCTTCCGGGATCAGGTAATAGGCCGCGCCCATAAAGCCGAACAGCAGCCAGACGATCAGCAGGTTGGTGTGCACCATCCGCGCCACGTTGAAGGGGATCAGTGGGAACAGAAAATCTCCCACCACGTATTGCAGGCCCATGATCAAACCGAACAGCACCTGGCCGAGAAACAGGATCAGGGCAAATACGAAGTAAGGTTTAGCCACGGCTTGCGAGGCGAATTTCAGATGTGGATTTGCAATATTCATCTATCAGCCCTCCTTGTTTGGCGGCCATTTATTGGTATTGATCTTCGAGGTCCACTTGAGGAACTCGGCGATGTCGTCCACTTCCTGGTCGCTCAGATGGAACTGCGGCATCGCCCGGCGGCCTGGCACGCCCAGCGGCTGGATCTTCATCCAGGCCTGCAGGAACGGCTTGAAGCCGGCATCCTCACCGCGGCGGACAAACACATTGCCCAACTCGGGAGCGAAGTACGCACCCTCGCCCAACAGGGTGTGGCAGCCGATGCAGTTGTTTTGCTCCCAGACCAACTTGCCGCGTACCACCGCCTCGGTCATCTGTGAGGCATTGGTCCGCTCGGGAAAGGTCTGCTCGGTGTGGTAAGTCAAAGCCAGGAATACCAGGAAGAAGAACACGCTCCCCCCAAAGTAAATATTCCTGGCCATGCTCTTCGTGAAGGTCTCTGACATGGCCGTTTCCTCATTACTTGGCGAGCCCATTGTAGAAAGCCCCCTAACGAAACCCGCTTGATGGCAATCAAGAACATCCGATGGTTAGGCTCGGGAA
>NKIE01000125.1:0-657 GCA_002256055.1 Pseudomonas sp. PGPPP3
CCACGGTTCAAGTCCGTGCAGGCCCACCATATGAAACAACGACTTAGGTCAGCCATCGCGCTGGCCTTTTGTCGTTTATGGGCTCGATAAAAAATTTGCGTACCGTTTTGCGTACCGTTTCATTTTTGCTGCTACGGAACGCAACGAGCGCTTTAGCTCGCAAATTGACACCCAGGCAGCACTCCAATGGGCTTGTGCTACCTCCCAAACGGGTACGGGATTAGGCGTTCAGGCCGGAGAAAGGGCCTGCGTATTGCCGGAAACGCGACACGCAGTGAGTATTGCCGCGCCACATCTGCGATTCACTTGGGCTGTCGCACGCTCCCGTTGCTGCACACGGACCATGTCGCATAAGACGTGAAACCCAATGTAGATGGCGCCTAGTCACTCCTGAGTGACAGGTTTGACCCAATAACGCTCGACTGTCCTCACCGTCACGCCTAACTGACGGGCGATGTCAGCTTTAGATAGGCCTTCGGCCTGCAATCGACGAGTCTCATCGCGCGTCGCATCAGCCTTCTGGCCACGAATTCCTCTCGCTGCATCTTTTGAGGTGACAGGCTCGAAACGCCCAACCTCCAGAAGCCTCAGAATTTGCTTGTTGTTCGCGTCAAGGTGCTCTTCAACCTCCTGACCAGCCGAACGCGCCTCAGCAAC
>NKIE01000125.1:687-7607 GCA_002256055.1 Pseudomonas sp. PGPPP3
GCACTCCACATAGCGCTACCAGCGTGTCGATTCTGACTGCGGCCAGTCCCTTCTCGATCTGGCGTAAGTGGGTAGCGTTGACGACTTCAGCACAAGCTTCATGCGTGAGGCCAGCCCGAAGCCTCACGTCTCTGACTACCTCGCCCAACACCTTTTCGTAGCTCATCTATCGCGCTCAGAAAAGGAAGTATCAAGCCACCTTTGACGCGACACATCGTGATGGCATAGCATTACCTTGTTTCGCTACCAGCACCAACGCACCATTGTCAATAAACACAAATCAGATTTTCAAATTACTGGAGAAGCCCGTGATCACAACGACACAAACCACACCCGCAGGCGGCAAGCTTCAGCTCAAAATGAACATGGAATCGCTGCAACTCCGCGTGGAACTGAAATCACTGCTTCAGTCGTTAGGCGCACAAACGTACCTGGCAGAGATTGCCATCACAGAATTTGGAAGCGACCTCCTTATTGAGGAAGCACAGGAAGCTGGGGGCTCGCTCTACTATTTGCCGCTACGACTGACTCCAAACTTCATTGATCACATCATGGATCAACTTTGCCCGGACAGCAGGCCCGCAGCCATAGAGTGCCTGAACAAGTATCGCTCTGCATGGAGCAGGGCCGATCAAGACACCGCACAGATGCTGGAGAAAAATGCTGAGATGCAAAGAGCACTACGGCGGATCAAGAAACAAGATCAGATGGCCGATACTCTCAGGAAGATGCTTTCCTCACTTCAAAAAAACCGCCAACCGGCGCTCTAACTCAGGGCAGCCATCATGACTACCAAACGTCCAAAAGAGTTTTTAACTCCCACGCCCCAACAAGTCCTGAACGCAATAACGCTCTGGCAGAGCATGCACGGCGACCCCAACGGGCAAATTACGCGGGTCGTAACGATGGAGCGGGAATTCACGACAGCTTTTGGGGGCAGCTTCGGCACCGTCTCGGTTAAACAATTGCCGCAGGCAATTGATCTGCTGTGCAACATCATTGCCAACATGGAGCGGTTTAGTTTCAGGACTGCCACCGAGAGACTGGAGCTGATCATGGAGCATCTAGTCACGACTATCGGAAAAGGTTCAGGCCGTGCAGGCTTAGCCGATGCAGAAGCCCTGACAAGCGCGCTACAACTCGCGCGTCTGGATCCCAACTTCCCTTACACCTACAGCTGGGGCTCATGAGATGACTGACCTCGGCGCCTTGGTTGGGCTTGCCCCAGGCAGCGGCTTGCCCATGTCCGGCAGCTCGATGTCGGATCAAGAAGCTCTCAGCTATGCCAGGAAGCACTTTACTCACGGATCATTCTGCCTGGTTCGCAACTGGCTCTGGCTAGACCTGGACGCGCCCACGGAAATACTCCAGAGCCTGGCGGCATATCAGCGTCAACCGGCAATCATCTACGCAGATACGGTCATCTACGACAGCGAGAGGCGGTGGGATGTGGGCGACTTCGTGCGAACGTCTCCGCTGCATCATTTCGCTGATGACTTTCTGTTCAGCACGCTGAATACAACCTATCTGTTACTTGGGCCAGGCCAGCGGAAGCGCACCAGTATCGAGAATGTGGCACGCATCATCTGATCGCAACCTGCTCTGCAGCTAAGCCTTAACCTACTGTTTCGGAACAGGCTGGAAAACGGTCATGGTGGTACCAAACTGGGGACAGCCGCGTACTTTCGGCGAAGGAAATCGTCGAGGGAGTTGTTCAACAGAATCGGCCGAAAGCTTCCGCCCACTTGCGGCAGCTCTCGGCCATAAGCAGCCATTCAATGCGTCTACAAATCTAGGGGCGATTCAATTTGCCGTAGTACGGTTATTGTTTCTTGGTTTGCACGTAAGTGGCACAGGTTTCTTTGGGGGGGCTTTTTAGGAACTGGCAATCAAGACTAATGAACATCCCACGGGAGGTGCCGTAGCGCTGTTGATACTGGCGAAACAGCGCGTCAATTTCGCCGTTTGCATAGATAGCCGCGATGCCACGCTCGAATCGGTCGCGCAGAGCTTCATCGCGAAAGCCAAACCAATATTGGTTCACTGCGGGAAGGATGTCGTGGTATTCAAACGACTCGAATACTTGGCTGATTTGCGTCGGTGAGCTTTCGTTGGTGAGGTTAAAACGGAAGATGTCAGGCTGCGAAATAATCACGTCGGTGCGGTTCAGTGACAGCATTCGTGATGGCATATGCGGTAGTTCAATATAGGCGCTGTTGTGATTGGCCATTGCAGCAAACTCAGCGCCTAGATAGCGGCTTGCCTCCTGGAACGCCACAACCCGCAGTTTGCCTAGGTCGGCAATTCTGTTCAGCTTTAGATTTTTATGTTTGGAGGTGATGACCTGGTTGCGAAAGGTCATTACCGGCCAGTGGCTGTTTACGTTGGTGACGTTGTTGCCGGGCTTGTCATCAGTCAGTACGTCAACCAATCCTGATTTGAACGCTAAGGCTGTGCGCTTCGATGAGAGAAAGACGAACGTGACCGGCGTCGATTGGCTGGCAAAAGCGGCACGGATAATTTCGACCTGTAGACCAGAGTCGGAATCCGGCAAGGTAAAGGGTTGCGTTGCATGATCCACAGCGACCATCACGGCTTTCTCACCCGCCAAACAGGTGCTTACTGCACTTGTCAGCAAGACGATCAATGCGCCAACCGAGGTCAGAGCTAGGCGTGGCAACGACCGCATGGCGTTATTGTCCTAAATTATCTTAAGTCAGAGCGTAGTTGACTTACGCATGCGCTGGCAATGCAACTGGCATTCAATACCATTTCGCTGGCCAGCGGCATCGATGAGTCGGGCTGTTTGCCCATTAATTGGAGGCGGCGAGTCAGTTTGCTCGCTAACAACTACGGTTTAGGAACGGGCTTGCATTGACTGTCACGCTCACACTGCGGTGTGCTAGCGTTACTGTTGCCTTTCAGATCCCCGCTGCCTAGCTAGAGATATTGAGATGGCTTTCACGCCGCAGCACAACCAGCTATTTGCTGCCCTATCGGAGGCGACTCAGGCGCGCCTATTTAGGCTCATGGATTCGGTAATGTTGCCGCAGGGGAAAACTCTCTACGAGGCTGGCGAAATTGTCAGCCATGTTTATTTCCCTGTTGACTCAATCATCTCGCTGCTTCACGTGATGGGAAACGGTGATTCAGCAGAAGTATCGCTAATAGGTAATGAAGGGCTCGCCGGTATTCCTCTGTTCATGGGTGCCGAAAGGGCAATCAGTCGAGCAGTCGTAAGGTGTGCTGGTCAGGCGTATCAGGTGAATGGAAAGCTGCTTCTGGAGGAGTTCAACCGCCACGGTGAGCTGAAAACGCTAATACTGCACTACGCCCATACGCTGATTATTCAGATTTCGAATACATCATTGTGCTATCGCTATCACTCCGTTCCCCAGCAGCTGTGCCGTTTCTTGCTGTTATCGCTTGATCGTTTGCGGGGGAATCGCTTGGGTATGACCCAGAAGCAGATAGCCGATAATCTCGGGGTTCGTCGTGAGGGTATAAGTGAGGCTGCGGGGACACTGCGAAGGTTAGGAGTGCTCCAATACCATCGCGGGCATATCACAGTGCTTAATCGAAATATGCTCGAACAACTGAGCTGTGAGTGCTATGCCAAGGTCAAGCAGGAAACTGACCGATTAATGCCAAAATACAAGGTTGCCCTGGCCGAAGGCGATAGACTTGAACTGGCTACTACCGAGTAATGTTAACCAGACGAGCACTCTAAAACCGTTAGCCATCGCTGGTGGCGGGCAATACTTGAACGCTCACTCAGTTGTTGCAATTGTACTGGCTTGACGGAGCACTTTTCCCTCAGCTTTAGTGCGCTCCGTCACCAAAGGGCGGGTAATCCCCCTCTGACGCAGGCTAATGGCCATTACTGGATCTACACTAAAGAATCTCTCCTAGTGCTTTAGTAAAGTCATGGTGTTGTATGCCTCGCGAACCAGACGTGACTCTACCCAGCCGTGATCAGCTTGTAGCAATCATTCGTATCCAAAGTGAGATGGCAAAGCACGGGCTGGACTTGGCGCAGGTCATGTCTGTCGTCGTTGATCGCGCACTTGACCTGGTCAAAGCCGATGGTGCGGTTATTGAATTAGCCGAAAAAGATGAGATGGTCTATCGCGCTGTTTCAGGTGTCGCATCAGGTCAATTAGGGCTGCGTTTGAAGCTTGCCAGCAGCCTGTCAGGCTCGTGCGTTCGGAGTGGTGAGATCACACGCTGTATCGATACTGAAACCGATAGCCGAGTAAATCGTGCGGCATGCCGGCGGATGAACGTCCGCTCAATGGTGGCTATTCCCTTAGTGCATTCAGGCATGACGGTCGGTGTACTGAAGGTGATGTCTACATTTGTCGGCACCTTTGACCCTGTAGACGAAGCCGTCTTGGGCTTGCTCGCCGAGGTACTTAGTGCAGATATGTTTTTCGCTGCAAAGTATGCAGCAGATGATCTCTACTATCGTGCCACGCATGACGAAATGACAGGCCTAGCCAACCGAGCGTTGTTCTTTGACAGGCTCAGAAATGAGCTGGCGCGGGTGGAGCGAGAGGGCATTGAATTCGGACTGCTGATGCTCGACATGGATGGCCTTAAAGCAATCAATGACAGTTACGGCCATCGCGCTGGGGATGCTGCTATTTGTGAAGTGGCCAAGCGAGCAAGTCAAAGCCTTCGCAAGTCGGACACCATCGCTCGCCTGGGCGGCGATGAGTTTGGAGTCATCTTGCATCCCACCAACGGCTTGCTCTTTTTGGCTGAGAGTGTTGAAAGACTCCAGAAAGCGATCTGCCAACCGCTCCAATACGAATCACGTCAGTTGATGTTGAGTGTCAGTATCGGCGCCGCAGTTGCTATTAAAGATGGGCTCGATCTTGATGCCCTGCTTGAGCATGCAGACCAAGCCATGTACCAGAACAAGCGTGAGCGTAAACGGCTTGAGATTGCTGAGTAAGACGTTTTTGTAAGCCCGCTTTTGGCCGGAGACGGACGCCTGCGAGCGCAGCTAACGGCCAAAAGTGGACGTTTACCTAGGCTCGATTTTGAGGTTAGGGGCGTCCACAAAACCTAGGACGATTCACTCATTCATTGGCGATCATGCCAATGCTTCGAAGCAGTAGCCGTCCGAGTGGGCTCGCCTCGCGGTAGCTCACAGCGGGTTTTCCGGTGCGCTTGTCATACTCCGGCGTTCCGTCGCGATTCTTCCTGATGTGTTCGCTAACAAGCCCAAGCCGAACGAGGCGGTCTTTGTAGCTATCCTGAAGCGCACGGTCATCGAGCTCTTCTCGGCTCGACCCCATGGCCGCCATCACATGCCGAAACACTCCAGCGTGCAGCTCACGAAACTCCTCGTCGCCACCGATGGTGGGCACGTGGAAGAAGCGAAGCCAGAGAACCTCAATGTCATTGAGTTCGCCGAGAACACGCATCAAGTGCTTCGATTCCGCATGTTCAACGGCGTCTGAGCTAAGACTATTTGCCACTAGGGACGCCAGGTACTGACGACGGTCATCACTGGTGGCTCGGGAAGCTTGCCTCAAAGACTCCTCAAGCAGGTCGGTAAAATCCTCGTCATTGAGCTCCGAGCGCACCTGTGCCTCTTCCAACTGCTCGATCCTTGCCTGTAGCTTAAATGCGAAGTCTGCAATGCGATCGACTCTCTGATTCGGAATTATAGAGCCGGCGACCTCAGCCAGAAGCGAGCCAGCAAAAGGCACGACACCAAGAGCCGCCTTTGCACCCGATACGACGTAATCGATTGCATTCGTCTTGATCTCATCGGGTAGTTTGTCTCCTGACATCTGGGCTCCTCGTGTTTCACTTAACTGATAATAAGGCGACATGCCATGTCGCGTTTTTTGCCGGGATGGCATGTCGTAGAACGCTACATGCCGTCCCTGTAAGTCCTGTTTTAGCCTTGGCGTTGTCGCGGCACCACGGATGACGGCAAGTCCAGGCGGCTCGACGAGTTCCGGCAGCAAACTAAGGGAAGCTAGTCTTTTGCCGCGACTCGGTCCACTGACCGCTTTTGGCCGGTTGCGGCCTGTCGTGACGGCGTCTCCTACGTGCTCTGGCGAGCAAATTGCTGGTCAGATGAGTGCAATTGCATATTGGCAACAGCAACAGACAGCCCCATCCGCACGAAAGCTGTTTGCCCCGACGACATAGCCTAATATCGCAGGGGCACGCGGCGACACCCTAGGTGTGTCGCATGCGCTAGCCGCGATACCCACCGAGTGTCGCAGACTCGGTTTGCGACACTCGGTGGGTATCGCAAACACGCGCTGCGATACGCTGGCCATGTCACATGCAGCTAGCTGCGATACACCCCGCATGTCGCAGCTGCGGCTTGCGACACACTTACTATGCCGCATGGGGCATTAGCAGTGCCTGGTCAGGCACCGAAAGCAGCCGGAAGTGGCACCATCACCGCCACCTCTGGCGCAAAGAGTGCCAATACCGGCACTGCTTTTATTGGTTATATTTCGACATCAAAACGATATAAATCAATTGCTTACATCAAAAATATACAACCTAAACCTCGACCAATGGCAAGCATTTTTGAAATGCATCGATTCTTGAGGCATCGCCTCTGCCGGGCTTAGTGCCACCGAGCTCGCCCCTTCAGCGCTTGGCGCTGGCTGCTTTTTGATTTTGATGACAAAACGCTTGCGCGCGTTTTTGCTCACGGCGCACGCTGAATGTAGATGAAGTGGGCGCGCGAGTAGAAACGCACAACCCATACTCGCGGCGCGAGTATGGGGGCGGTGGAACAGTTCAGGCGTAACGGGAAAACATGGAGCGAAGGCGGAAGGGTTTCAGTGAAGACTGAGCTGCTTCACCGCCCTTCGCGTAGCGGCTTAGCTTTGTCATCAAAAACAACAAAAAGAGATGACGACCATGCAAACCAATAC
>NKIE01000126.1 GCA_002256055.1 Pseudomonas sp. PGPPP3
GCCGAGTGCCTGCTGGATGGCGCCCACTGCACCGTGCCCGGCTTCCCGGACGGCAACTGGCTGGGGCCTACGCTGTGTCGCGGCGTTACCCAGAAAATGGCCCTGTACCGCGAAGAAATCTTCGGCCCGGTGCTGGTGTGCATGGAAGTCGACAGCCTTGAGCAGGCCATCCAACTGGTCAACGCCAGCCCTTACGGCAATGGCACCTCGATCTTCACCCGCTCGGGCGGCGCGGCGCGTCAGTACCAGCATGAGGTGGAAGTGGGCCAGGTCGGCATCAACGTACCGGTGCCGGTGCCTCTGCCGTTCTTCTCCTTCACCGGCTGGAAAGGCTCGTTCTACGGCGACCTGCACGCCTACGGCAAACAAGGTGTACGTTTCTACAGCGAAACCAAAACCGTCACCAGCCGCTGGTTTGATGACGACAGTGTCGCCGGGCCAAACATGACCATTCAGTTAAAGTGAGAACCCGTCGGCCGCGGCAAAGTGTCGCTTTAGACCAAATGGGAATACCTCCAGCCATATCCCGGCCTCACAGTCAGCATGGGATAACTCGCTTATGGAGGACTGCAATGCAACGACTGACTGCCACCCTGGCCCTATGGGCCGGGCTTACTGCCTGTGCGCAGGCCGCCGAGCCGATCACCCTCGGCCTCAACTACCCGCGCACTGGCAGCTATAAGGAGGAAGGCGTGGCGCAAATGCGTGGTGCCCTGCTGGCCATTGAAGAGCTCAACGCCAATGGCGGCGTGCTTGGCCGGCCGCTGCGCCTGTCTAGCCTGGACACCGCTTCGCGTCCGGAAAAAGCCGTGCGCAATGTCGACAAACTGGCCGACGAAGGTGCGGTCATGCTGTTTGGCGGCGCCTCCAGCGCCGTGGCGATTGCCGCCGGCAAGCGCGCCAAGGAACGCGGTCTGTTGTATTTCGGCACCCTCACCTACTCCAACGACACCACCGGCAAAGACGGCCACCGCTATATGTTCCGCGAGTGCAACAGCGCGTGGATGAGCGCCCGTGCCCTCGGTCAGGAGCTGACCAAGAGCCTGCCGGGCAAGCGCTACTTCTATGTCACCGCCGACTACACCTGGGGCACCACCAGTGAAAGCTCCCTGCGCGAAACAACCGGCACCCAGGATGCCAACCTGCATCCGGGCCTCAAAGTGCCCTTCCCCGGCGCGCGCCTGAGTGACTACCGCAACGCCCTCAAACAGGCGGCGGCCAGCCAGGCCGAGGTGCTGGTCCTGGTCCTGTTCGGCGAGGACCTGGTGCATGCCATGGGCATCGTCAACCAACTGGGTCTGAACACGCGCATGCAGATCGTCGCACCCAACCTGACCCAGAGCATCGTCGAGCAGGCCGGCCCAACCCTGATGCAAGGTGTGATCGGCACCGAGCCCTGGACCTGGCAAGTGCCGGAGCGCGAAGGCTCCGAGCGCGGCAAGGCCTTCGTCAATGCGTTCAGCCAGCACTACGGCGTCTACCCCTCCAGCTCGGCGGCCTCGGCCTACAGCATCGTCCAGCAATGGGCGGACGCGGCCCAGCGCAGCAAGAGCCTGGACAGCGAAGCGCTGATCAAGGCACTGGAAGGACACCGCTACAGTTTGCTCAAGGGCGAGCAGCAATGGCGCGCCTTCGATCACCAGAACGTGCAAAGTGTCTACGTGGTCAAAGTTAAACCACGAGACCAGGTCATGAAGGGCGCCCAACGCCAGGACTACTTTGACATCATCCACCAACTGGATGGCCAGCACGCCGCCCCCAGCCTTGCCGAATGGCAAGCGGAGCGCCGGGCCACGGGCCAACCCACAACCCTGCAATGAGGACCTATGGATTTTGACCTGAGCGAAGAACAACGCCTGCTGGTGGACAGCGCCCGCGCATTTGCTGCCCACGAGTTAAGCCCCAACGCCGCCGACTGGGACCGGGATCATCACTTCCCCACAGACGTGATCCGCCGCGCTGCCGAACAGGGCTACCTGGCCCTGTACCTGCCCGAAGCCGATGGCGGCTTGGGCCTGTCGCGGCTGTCGGCCTCGTTGATCTTCGAACAGTTGTCGGCCGGGTGCGTGGCCACCACCGCGTTCCTGACCATCCATAACATGGCCAGCTGGATGCTCGCCTCGTTCGCCGACCAGGCCTTGAAGGACCAGTGGCTGCCGCGCCTGACCAGCGGCGAGCTGCTGGCGTCCTACTGCCTGACCGAGCCGGACGCCGGCTCCGATGCCGCCCATCTGCGCACCCGTGCCCGCCGCGAAGGCGACGAGTACGTGCTGGATGGCAGCAAGTGCTTTATCTCCGGCGCCGGTTCCACCGAGGTGCTGATCGTCATGGCGCGTACCGGGGCAGACGGCGCCAAAGGCATCTCCTGTTTTCTGGTACAGGGCGACGCCGAGGGGGTCAGCTACGGACGCAATGAGCTGAAAATGGGCTGGCGCGCCCAGCCGACCCGTTCGATCACCTTCAGCGGCGTGCGCATTCCCGCCGGCAACCGCATCGGCCCGGAAGGTCAGGGCTTCGTTTATGCCATGAAGGGCCTCGACGGCGGGCGCCTGAACATCGCCAGCTGCTCCCTGGGCGCGGCGCAGGCGGCGCTGGAGCAATCGCTGCGCTACGTCGAGGAACGCAAGCAGTTTGGCAAGCCGCTGGCCGAGTTTCAGGCCCTGCAGTTCAAGCTGGCCGACATGCTCACCGCCCTCACCGCCAGCCGGCAGATGGTCCGCCTGGCGGCCCACAAGCTCGACCACCAGCACCCGGAAGCCAGCCTCTACTGCGCCATGGGCAAGCGCTTTGCAACTGATCAATGTTTCGAGCTGTGCAACGAGGCCCTGCAACTTCATGGCGGCTACGGTTATCTAAACGACTATCCGCTGGAGCGCTGGGTGCGCGACAGCCGCGTGCACCAGATCCTCGAAGGTACCAACGAAATCATGCGCGTGATCATCGCGCGGCGCCTGCTGGAACAAGGTGGCATGCTTGATCAACTGCTGTAGTTTTTAAATCTTCTCGCCTCTGCAGGGGCGAGACGCGTGCAATCGAGACGAGGACGCATCATGAGCAATGCCCTGGAAGCTTACCAAAGCCATGCTTTCGATCTGACCCACAAGCTGACCGTGGAAAAACACGGCCACACGGCGCTGGTCACCATCAACAACCCGCCAGCCAACACCTGGGACCGCGACTCGCTGATCGGCCTCAAGCAACTGGTCGAGCACCTCAACCGCGACAACGACATCTACGCCCTGGTGATCACCGGTCAGGGGCCGAAGTTCTTCAGCGCCGGCGCAGACCTCAAGCTGTTCGCCGACGGCGATAAGGCCCGCGCCCGCGAACTGGCTCGCCGCTTCGGCGAGGCCTTCGAGGCCCTGCGCGATTTCCGCGGGGTGTCGATTGCTGCCATCAACGGCTACGCCATGGGCGGTGGCCTGGAATGCGCCCTGGCCTGCGACATCCGTATCGCCGAGCGCCAGGTGCAGTTGGCCCTGCCGGAAGCCGCAGTGGGCCTGCTGCCCTGTGCCGGCGGCACCCAGCACCTGAGTTGGCTGGTTGGCGAGGGCTGGGCCAAGCGCATGATCCTCTGCGGCGAGCGGGTGGATGCGGAAACTGCCCTGCGCATCGGCCTGGTCGAACAGGTTGTGGACAGCGGCGAGGCCCGTGGCACCGCCCTGCTGCTGGCGGCCAAGGTGGCGCGGCAGAGCCCGGTGGCGGTGCGCACCATCAAGCCGCTGATCCAGGGCGCCCGCGAGCGTGCCCCGAGCACCTGGCTGGCTGCCGAGCGCGAAGGCTTTGTCGACCTGTTCGACGCCGACGACACCCGCGAAGGGGTCAACGCCTTCTTGGAAAAACGCGAGCCACAGTGGCGCAATAAGTGATCCGTAGGGTGGATGTCGCTTTTCACATCCACCAGAAACCGCATTCGGTGGATGGATAAAACGCCATCCACCCTACGATGGAACAGCCCATGAACCTGCACTTTGAAGAGCGCCACGCCCAGCACGGCTACCGCATCGGCATCGCCACCCTGGACGCCGAGAAGAGCCTGAACGCCCTGTCCCTGCCAATGATCGAAGCCCTGGCCAGCAAACTGGCGGCCTGGGCCGATGACCCGAGCATCGCCTGCGTGCTGCTGCGCGGCAACGGCCCCAAGGCTTTCTGCGCCGGCGGCGATGTGCTGCAACTGGTACAGGCCTGCCGTGAGCAACCGGGACAAATTCCCGAGCTGGCCCGGCGCTTCTTCGCCGATGAATACCGCCTCGACTACAGCATCCACACCTACCCGAAACCGCTTATCTGCTGGGCCCACGGTTATGTTATGGGCGGCGGCATGGGCCTGATGCAAGGCGCATCGATCCGTATCGTTACACCGTCTAGCCGCCTGTCCATGCCGGAGATCAGTATCGGTCTGTTCCCCGATGTCGGCGGCAGCTGGTTCCTCGCCCGCCTGCCAGGCAAGCTCGGCCTGTTTCTCGGCCTGACCGGCGTACAGGTCAACGCCCGCGATGCCTTGGACCTTAACCTGGCCGACCGTTGCCTCGGTGACGACCAACAAGCTGCTCTTCTCAGCGGCCTGGAACAACTGAACTGGCAAGAACAACCGGCCCTGCAACTCAACAGCCTGCTCAAAGCCCTGGAGCACGAAGCCCGCGCGCAGCTGCCGGCCGCGCAATGGCTACCGCGCCGGGCGCAGCTCGACACATTGCTAGACGTCGCCGACCTGCCCGCCGCCTGGCGCGCCATCAGCCAGCTGCAAAACGACCAGGATCCACTTCTGGCCCGCGCCGGCCGCACCCTCAGCGAGGGCTGCCCGCTGACCGCACACCTGGTCTGGGAGCAGATCCGCCGCGCCAAGCAGCTGTCCCTGGCCGAGGTGTTCCGCATGGAATACGCCATGAGCCTGAACTGCTGCCGCCATCCAGAGTTCCCCGAAGGTGTGCGCGCACGCCTGATCGACAAGGACAACCAGCCCCACTGGCACTGGCCGGAGGTCAGCAGCATCTCCGCCGCCGAGATCGCCGCCCACTTCCAGCCAGCCTGGGACGGCGAGCATCCGCTGGCAGACCTGTAACGACCAACCGCCCTTGCAAGGATGGGTAGCGCTGCGCTCACCCCATCCGCCGAACCGTTACGCGCAACGAGGAGAACAATAACAATGACTCAGATCGCTTTTATCGGCCTTGGCCATATGGGCCTGCCCATGGCCCGCAACCTGCTCAACGCCGGCCACACCCTCAGCGTATTCGACCTGGTGGCCAGCGCTGTTAATGAGCTGGCCGCACAGGGCGCCCGCGCCGCCAGCAGCGCCGCAGATGCCGTCAGCGCTGCCGAGGTGGTGATCAGCATGCTGCCGGCCAGTCGCCATGTGGAAGGGTTGTATCTGGGTGACACCGGCCTGCTTAGCGTGATCACACCCGGCAGCCTAGTACTGGAGTGCTCGACCATCGCCCCGGAGGCGGCGCGCAAGGTCCATCAGGCGGCCGCGGCGCGCGGCATTGCCCTGCTCGATGCGCCCGTGTCCGGCGGCACTGCGGGCGCGGCGGCCGGCACCCTGACTTTTATGGTTGGCGGTGATGCCGCCACCCTCGACCGTGCGCGGCCAATCCTCGCCAACATGGGCAAGAACATCTTCCATGCAGGCCCCGCAGGCGCCGGGCAAGTGGCCAAGGTGTGCAATAACCAGTTGCTGGCCGTGCACATGATCGGCACCGCCGAAGCCATGGCCTTGGGCGTCGCCAACGGCCTGGACCCGGCGACCCTGGCGGAGATCATGCGCCAGAGCTCGGGCGGCAACTGGTCACTGGAGAAGTACAACCCCTGGCCCGGCGTAATGCCCAACGCCCCAGCCTCGAAAGACTACCGCGATGGCTTTGCCGCCGAGTTGATGGCCAAGGACCTGGGCCTGGCCCAAGAAGCCGCACAAACCACCGCCAGCAGCACACCGATGGGCGCCCTGGCCTTGCAGCTGTATCGCCTGCTGCTGAAACAGGGCCAGGGCAAGCTGGACTTCTCGGCGGTGCAGAAGCTGTTTGTCGAATAACGCTCGCGCAGTGCCTCGGAACGGGCGCGAATGATGGGTTTAAGCAGGTAACTGAGGATGCTTGTCGACACTGATCTGTTCCAGCTTGACCTTGAGGCCACCGTAAATGGTGTAGTCATAGGCGGTGGCCGACGCCCGGGCCTGACTCAAGGTGGCACAGAGCCCGAGCTTTGACCTTGAAGTACTTCAACAGTGTGATTGGGGAGCCGGATCCTTTACACCGAAGACAACACAAGCGACGACCAGTTTGAATTGAACACCGGTGATGGCGTCAGCGTGACTGGTCTGATCTTCCACGAGGCAGGCAAGACTCACACCTTCACCGGATACAGTGACGACACCTCTCAGTTTGAAATTGGCGGCACAGTGGTCGATAGCAGCAACTACGACAGGTACGGCAATGTCACTTAGACCGACAGAGCGACTACCTCAGTTTTAAACTGTATGCCGCCTACAATACCGAGGCAGGAGCCATTGCCCTCGACGTGAGTGTCAACAGCACAACCGCTGATCGGCCACGGTCACCGGCTGGACACTGGCCAATCTAACACTGAGTATTCCCAGCAATGTCGCAGACACGACCGCGACGCGCACGATCATAGGGGCTGACCCAACCATCAAATTCGATCACAGCTAAGCTAAGCAGCGGCGCCTGCCCGTTCAGGGCAGACCACGGGGGAAGGATGATGACGATTTTTTATGTACAACGTGACGCCAACAGACATCTGCAGCGGGTTGAAGTGGCGCCGTTCGAGGGCATGAGCGAAACCCTGCCAGCCGACGCCCAGGAGATTCAGGCCTGGTTCGCCAATCAGGATGTCGAGTCGAGCCTACTGCAGCTGAAGCAGAGCGACCTGGACATGATTCGCGTGCTTGACGATTTGGTGCAGGTGCTGATGAACAAAGGCGTGCTGCGCATCACCGACCTGCCGGCGGCGGCGCAGTCCAAGCTACTCAGCCGGACCCAGGCGCGGGTTGCCTTGGGCGGGCTGAATCGCTTGATTGATGATGATGATGAGGTCGGGGTGATCTGATAGCCCGTCGCAAGGCTTAATACGCGGCGCATCAATCGCACCGCCCTTCTATCAACGCAATGTGCGCAGATGAAAAAAGCCGAATAGCAGCACCTGTCCACGGGCCAACCAGGGCTGTGGCTGAGCTTGCAGGCGGCGATTAAACAACAACAGTTCAAGCACATGTGCCAATACGATGACCAGCGCCAGCCAGTTCAGACGCGTCGCCCAGGGTTCGGTAAAGGGCATCAGCACATTGAGCGCAGCCAACAACCAGAACCCTGCTATCACGGGCTTGGCGTAATTCATCAACGACATGGTCAACTCCTAGATCGGATAAGCGGCAGTGTAAGCACCATTGCTACACCGCCAGAGCCGTTACGCTAACAGATAGCAGGCGGCAAGCAGCAACCGGACCAAGGGACGGACGAGCCACGCAAAGCGTCGTGACGACCTGTCACGCGCCCGCAAGCCTAGGCCTATGGGCTCTCTCAAAAACCGGCTGTGTTAATGCCTCTGCATCTCCCCAAAGCAACGCAA
>NKIE01000127.1 GCA_002256055.1 Pseudomonas sp. PGPPP3
TTCAGCTTGTTTGGCGTGCTCTGGGAACAGGGCGATGCCGATACTTGGGGTAACAAAATCGATCACCAGTCGGTCATCAATAAAGGGCTGCCCCAGGCTCCTGAGTAAGCGCTCGGCGAGCTTTGTTGCGGACTCTGGATCGGCGTCAGTGAGCAGTACGGTGAACTCGTCGCCCCCTAGACGGTACACGTGATCGGGCTGGCGCAAGCTGCTTTGCAGGCGTTGAGCAATGGAGATCAGCAGGGCGTCGCCAATGTCGTGGCCGTATTGATCGTTGACCTGCTTGAAGCGGTCGAGGTCGATATACAGCAGCGCCAGGGAGCGCTCCTTACGCTGCATCAGTTCAAGGCTGCGTTGCAGCTCTTCGCTGAAGGCCTTGCGGTTGCCCAGGTTGGTGAGCGGGTCTCGATAGGCCATGTCGATCAGTTTGTTCTGGTAGGCCATCTGCTCGCTGGTGTCGCGCAGGATGCCACGGCAGCCAGCAATCTGGCCCTGGCGGTCATGAAACAGGGTTAGGCGGGTTTCGAAGTGGCCAATACTGCCGTCGCTGCGCTTGAAGGGGGCGGAAAACTGGTTGTCTGAGCTGTTTTGCAAAACGCGCTCTACCAGCAACCTGGCGCTAGGGAGGTCCTCTTCGGCCAGGGCGTCTTTGTAGGAGCGGCCGATCATTTCGGCACGGCTATAGCCAAATATCTGCTCCAGTGCACGGTTGACGGTGGTGATCTGTCCGTGAAGGTCCAGCTCGAAGAAGCCGTCGTTGATCGAGTCGAGAATCAACTGATCGCGGGACTCGCTTTGCATAAAGCGCTCGAACATCAAATTAAGGGCATTGGCCAGTTCTCCCAGCTCATCGTTGCGGCTGTCTTCCAGGCGCGGTAGTGGGTTTTCCGGTCCCACTTTGGCGACTTCGCGGTGGATATAGTGCAGGCGGCGCAGGATCCAGAACTCCAGGCACAGGTAGATCATCAGTGTGGCACCTGCGCCAACGGCCACGGCTTGCATCAGGAAAAACCAGACGGCTTGTCGGCCTTCCTGATACAGGCGGCGGTCTTTGTCGATGTGCAGGGTTAGGGCGGGCTCGTTGAGGTCATTGCTCAGAAGCAAATCAACGTGCTGACGGTTTTCTTGCAGCTTACGTGGACTGATCGATAGGTTGCCGAAGCTGTCTGCCTGTGCAGGTAGAGGCTGCCATTGCTTGGTGTCAGTGGGTGTATTACCCAGTCGCAGGTCGCCATCTACCAACTGCTGCAGGCTCTTGAACCGTTGGCGGTCGAGGAAGTGGCCGGCCACGATATTGCCGACGGGAGCGATGGTGCTGTGGTTGTTGCTGATCGGACTGACCACCAGCAGCAGCGGCGTACCTTGCACCAGCAGCAGTTGTCCGCGACCTAATTCACTGGGGCTGGCCTGGTCGAGCAGGGTCAGGGCGCGGCCAAGCTGCAGGATGTCCTGGCGCAGGCTGTCGTAGTCGCTGGGGTGCTGCTGGTTGCTGCTGAGCATTTCACTCAGGTCTGGCGGTAGCCATTGCTCGGTGACTACTTGTTGCTGGTTGTCGAGGAACACCATGAAGTCGAAGTTGAGCAGTGCCAGGGACTGTTCATCGAGGTTGCTGCGGGCAAAGTCAGGCCGGTTGCCCAGCATGAACTCGTAGCTGTCGTCCCAGCCGGAGTAGGTGCTGAGCAGGTTGAGGTTGTTTTTCAGCATAAAGTTCAGGGCGCTGCGAAGCCGCTCGGCGTCATTGAGCAGAAGGGCGCGGTCCTGATTGTCAAAGCGACTGAGAAGAATGCGTTCGGATAGCCAGAAGGCGCTGAGCAGGGTCAGCAGCAGGAGCGGTACGAATAACCAGAACAGGCGTTTGCGTAAGGTCATGCCGTCGGCTTCGATGGGGGCGTAGGTCAGGCCATTATAGCAAGACTCACCTGCGCTACCTGCGGCTTAACATATTTCATGCTTATACCCAGGTGTTGAGCGATAGGTTATGGGCGCTCAGGCGGATGAACTGTTCGCTGGCCTTCATCAATAGGGCATTGCGGTCTACGGTCAGCTCGTGGCTGGGCTTGCCTTCTGCTTCGCAGCGGTAGGTGGACTGATTGGCTGATTGACGCAGGCACTGGTAGCGCTGGCTGCGGGCTTCTACCCGCAGGCTCAGGAGGTCGATGTGCGCCACCTGCAGTTGCTCGCTCTGCCCGGTTTCCAGTGCGCAGCGTTGCAGGGCTGGGGTGTGGGTGAAGGGCGAGGAGGAGAACATCACGTGCTGGCAGTCACCCAGGTCGGGGCGCAGTTGGTCGTTAAGGAACCAGCGGCCGCGAATATCGCGCAGCAAGGTGAGGCTTTTCGGGCCGTGGTCATCGACCTTTAGCCACAGGCGGCGAAAGCGCCAGCGCGGGTCGTAGGTGAGTACGTAGGTGGCGGCGATGCTATGGCCTTTGAGGTTCTGGATCAGGTGACTACTGGCGTTGATGCCATTGTTGTCGCGATCCAGGCGCAGGCTTTCTACGCCGGGGGTGTGCCAGGGTTTCCAAACCAAATTGTGCTGCTTCCGTGCGACTCCTTGTCCTGCGCGCTGAGCTCTTTGCCATGCGATAACCAGGGCATGTCAGGGCTCAGGATAGGTATTTTGCACGGCAGCGTCTGTCAGCCTTTGCCGACAGTTGCGCTGCGTTTTGCCGTTGCCGCCTGGTTCAGGCGTTGCGCTGCAGAGCCGGTTGGCTGAAGCGTACGCCTGCTAGCCCCTGGGCCTGTAGGGCGCGGATATTGCCGTGATCACTGCCGTCTGGTGTGGCCAGCACGTCGCGGTAATGTTCGCCGAAGGCCAGTAGGGCTTCTTCGTCGCTGAAGCCTTCCAGCAGGGCCAGACTGAGGGTTTTGCAGGAGCCTTCATTCTGTCCGGCGGCATTTTCGACGCTGCCGTTCGTGAAGCTGCTCGGGCTGTATTGGTAGTGCTCGGCGATAAACGCCAGGGTCTGGCTGAACAGGTGCTGGCCGCTGCGCAGTTGCTGGCGGAAGGTGCTCAGGGCGCTCATGGTTTGTGCACCTTGGCAAAGGTTGCCTGCTGCTCGGCGCTGGCTTCCTTCTGGTATTTATTCTTCCACTCGCTGTAGGGCATGCCGTAAATCTCTTCGCGAGCCTGTTCGACGGATACGTCGATGCTGAGGTCGTCGGCCGCAGCCTTGAACCATTTGGACAGGCAGTTGCGGCAGAAGCCGGCCAGGTTCATCAATTCGATATTCTGCACATCCGGGCGCGAACGCAGATGTTGCACCAGTTGGCGAAAGGCAGCGGCGTCGAGTTCCAGGCGTTCTTGCTCGGTCATGGCGGGGCTCTTGATTGGCAGTGGACGGCAGGCGCGGATGATAGAAGCCTCGCGCGCCAGCGGCAATCGGCCTGTTACCTGTGGCCGGCGAGGGTGATGGATACCGATTGGGCAAAGCGCAGGGCGTGGGGCTTGTCGACTTCCACTTCGGCGTAGCGTACTGCCGGGTGGGCCATGACCAGATCCAGCAGCTCCTGGGTTAGGCGTTCCAGCAGGGCAAAGCGATTGCCCTCGACGTGCTGGATGATGGCTTTGGTGATGGTGCGGTAGTTCAGGGCGTGGTCGATATCATTGCCCTCCACTGCATCGTTGGCCGGGTAGAGAATGGTCAAGTTGATCAGCACGTCCTGCTTGTTGAGGATCTCGTCCTCCTTGATGCCGATAAAGGTCCGCACGCTCAGGTCCTTGACCCGGATACGCGCCATGCCTGGCTCCAGTCTTGGCATGTTCAGTTGCTCCGTCCGATCAGTTGCAGAAATTCCATCCGAGTATTACAGGATTCGCGGAAGGCGCCGAGCATCACCGAGGTGTTCATCGACGAGTTCTGCTTCTCTACGCCGCGCATCATCATGCACATGTGCTGAGCTTCGATGACCACGGCCACGCCAGAGGCATCGGTGACTTGCTGAATGGCCTCGGCAATCTGCCGGGTGAGGTTTTCCTGAATCTGCAAGCGCCGCGCATACATGTCGACAATGCGTGCCACCTTCGACAGGCCTAGCACCTTGCCGGTGGGGATGTACGCCACATGCGCCTTGCCGATAAACGGCAATAGGTGGTGTTCGCACAGCGAGTACAGCTCGATGTTCTTGACGATCACCATCTCGTCGTTGTCGGAGGCGTACAGCGCGCCGTTGACGATTTCATCGAGGTTTTGCTGGTAGCCGTGGCAGAGGTACTGCATGGCCTTGGCAGCGCGTTTGGGCGTATCCAGCAAGCCTTCCCGCTCAGGGTTTTCCCCCAGACCAAGGAGGATTTCGCGGTAATGGTTGGGCATCAGTAGTGGGTTCATCAGGTTCTCCTCGGCGCGCACCTTACTTGAGGTGTCGACCGCCATTAACGGTCAGGGTAGTGCCGGTTACGTAAGGGTTGTCCAGCAGATAGCGCAGGCTCTGGTAGATCACATCGGCGCCGGGCTCGATGCCTAGGGCCGATTTGGCCAGGGCTTTGGCGCGGTATTGCGGTTGGTCATCAGGGTTAAACAGCACCAGGGCCGGGGCAATCCCGTTTACCTTGATGTGCGGGGCGAAACGGGCGGCAAACGACAGGGTCAGGTTATCCAGGCCCGCCTTGCTGGCGCTGTAGGCCAAGTGCTGGCTGCTGCCCTTGCGGGTCACGTCGTCGCTGATATGAATGATGTCGGCTGGCGTCGAGCGTTGCAGCAGTTCTGCGCAGTGCAGGTTGATCAGGTAGGGCGCGAGCATGTGCACGTTGAACAGTTGCTGGAACACCGCCGCTTCCTGCCCTGGCGTTTCGCTCAGCCATTGCGAGGCGTTGTGGACGATGGCGCGCAGGCTGTCGGTGTGCCCATGCAAGGCCTCGATAAACGCCATGATCCCGGCTTCGCTGGCGAAGTCGGCATGCAGTGTCACTGCACCGCGCTCACGCAGTTGGTCTAGGCCCGGTCGCTCGCTGCGGTAACTGACGATCACTGGATGGCCATCATCGAGCAGGCGCAATGCACAGTGCAGGCCTATGCGTTGGCTGGCTCCCGTAAGCAGAATCGGTGCGGATGACTGGCCCATGGCGGTCCTGTGGTGCGATTTGGATTGGTCGGATCTCTATGTCCGTTTACGGATAAACCTATACCAAAGCTTGAATTTGTACAACCATGCGTGCTGTGTGGGCAAGCCTTCCGGGTCGCCAGTTGTGGCGTAAATACTGGGCTTGTAGGGCTTTTGCTGCTTCTGAGGGTGGGGCTTTATTGTACGTTGTTTCTATTTTTGTATAGTTTCTGTCTGCTTTTTGTCGATCTGGCATGCGCCGTCCTGGCAGCGCCGGCTGCCGTCTGGATGCGGCAGCCAGGTCAGGGCTGGGCGCAGTCGGCAAAACAGCCGGTACAGGCCGTCCAGTGTGGGGCGCAGCCAGCGCCAGCCCAGGGGGCGGGCCAGCCAGGTGTGGCCTGCGGCAGTCCAGCTCCAGTAAGTGGCATCCAGTCCGGTGACCCAGTGGCCGTCGGCAAAGCGGCCGTGCAGCAGGTTTTGCAACTGCGGCAGGCTGCAGTCGAGGGCGGCAGGGTCAAAGTCGGCGCTACTGATGTCGGTCAGTTGCAGCCTGGCGGGGTTGGCGTTGCGTTTAAGCCAGGCAATCTCCCGAGCACACAACGGGCAGTCGCCATCGTGGTAAAGCGTCAATGGCCAGTGGGGTTGCATGATGGCGCTGTCCTTTTTGTATAGGTCTTGTACAATGTATGCGCTTGCTCCCAAGTTGTACAATGCCGGCCACGACCCCTGAGCGATGTCCACCATGACCGAACTTGCTGCTGCTTCAGCCCTTGCCACAGCGGCCCTGACTCAGGAAGAGCTGTTTCCTATCCGTGAAGTGTCACGCCTGACCGGGGTCAATCCCGTCACGCTGCGGGCGTGGGAGCGGCGCTACGGGCTGATTCAGCCGACTCGCACCGACAGCGGTCATCGCTTGTATTCGCAGGCCAACATCGATGCGGTGCGCAGCATTCTGTCCTGGCTTGAGCGTGGGGTGGCGGTCAGCAAGGTCAGCAAGATCCTTCAGCGCAGCGAGACTCAGCGTGCGGTGGCCGAACCTGCACCGGCAGATGCGCTGCTGGGTGAGTGGGGCGAGTGGCAGCAGCAGGTTCAGGGTGCGCTGCGCAACTTTGATGAGGGGCGCCTGGAGCAGGTGTTCGGTCAGATATTCTCCAGCTACTCATTGCCTGTGGTGTTTCAAGACATCTTGATGCCGCTGTGGCAGCAATTGCTGCAGCGCCAGCGTGAGTTCGGCCAGGCGAGCGAATGGTTGTTCTTGGACAGTTTCCTCCGTGGTCGTGCCTTGCAGCGCCTGCAGTTGGCGCGTTCAGGCAGCAGCGAGCGCGTGCTGCTGGCTGCGTTACCGGGGCAGTGCCATGAGCTTGAGTTACTGGTGGCTGGCGTTGTCCTGAGTCATGCCGAGGTGACGCTGACGGTGTTGCCGCTCGGCCAGCCGCTGGAGGAGCTGACGCTGGTCTGCGAAAAAATCCAGCCGCAGTTGCTGGTGCTGTTCTCTAACCATCCGCCGGCCGCTGATTTCACCCGTCAGCTGGAGCGTCTGGCCCTCACCGTCGACTGCCCTCTGGCCTTGGCCGGCGAAGCCGCTGATCTGGCCAGTGAGCAATTGGCCGGTTCGCCCATTGCCTGCCTGGGCAATGACGCCCGCAGCCTGTCGAGGCGCCTGCTGCAGCTGCTTAATGGGCACATGGACACCTGAGTCCTGCGGCGCCGTTCGGCGCCTCGCCTGTATCTATCTCGTTAGCACTTTCTCTTTTTTCTGGTCGTGTGCCGCGTCCGGTAGGCCTGCGCCTGGGTTTTGTTAGGTGTTGCGCATGTGGCGTAGGTGGGTGGTGGCGCTGTTCATTGTCGGAATAAAGACTTGCCAATGGCGGAATTAATCTATACAAGAGCTGTACAAATAATTTTCTTGTACAGCTTCAGGAGATTCCCATGCCTGCATACCGTGCTCCCCTTCGTGACATGCGCTTTGTCTTTGATGAGGTGCTTGACGCATCTAATGTGCTGCAAGGCTTGCCGGATCAGGGCGAGTTCAGCAGCGATCTGGCTGACGCGATCCTGGAAGAGGCGGCCAAACTTGCCGAGAACGTCCTCGCCCCGCTGAATGGCCCAGGCGACCAGCAAGGCTGCCAGTACGATCCGCAGACCAAGTCGGTAACCGTGCCGCAGGGCTTCAAACAGGCCTACAAGCAGTTTGCCGAAGGCGGTTGGACGGCGCTGGCCTGCAGCCCCGAGTTCGGCGGTCAGGGCTTGCCCCATGTGCTGAACATGTTGGTGGAGGAGATGATCTGCTCGGCCAACTTGTCCTTGGGCATGTATCCGGGCCTCACCCATGGCGCCATCAATGCGCTGACCGAGCACGGCAGCCGTGAACTACAGGACCAGTACCTGGCGAAGCTGATCAGCGGCGAGTGGACCGGCACCATGTGCCTGACCGAACCGCAGTGCGGCACCGACCTGGGCCTGATTCGCACCCGTGCTGTGCCTCAGGCCGATGGCAGCTATGCAGTGACCGGAACCAAGATCTGGATCACCGG
>NKIE01000128.1 GCA_002256055.1 Pseudomonas sp. PGPPP3
AACGCCGGGTAGATCGACTCCTGTACCAGCGCACGCGATGGGCAGGTACACACCTCGCCCTGGTTGAAGAAGGCCAGTACCAGGCCTTCGGCAGCTTTTTCGATAAAGCTTTGCTCGGCCTGCATGATGTCTTCGAAGAAGATGTTCGGTGACTTACCGCCCAGCTCCACGGTGCTCGGGATGATGTTTTCAGCGGCACATTTCATGATGTGCGCACCCACCGGGGTGGAACCGGTGAAGGCGATCTTGGCGATGCGCTTGCTGGTGGCCAAGGCTTCGCCGGCCTCTTTACCAAAGCCCTGCACGACGTTGAGCACGCCCGGCGGCAGCAGGTCGCCGATCAGCTCCATCAGTACGCTGATGCCCAGCGGCGTTTGCTCGGCTGGTTTCAATACCACGCAGTTGCCGGCAGCCAGGGCCGGGGCGAGTTTCCAGGCGGCCATCAGCAGTGGGAAGTTCCACGGAATGATCTGCCCGACCACGCCCAGCGGCTCGTGGATGTGATAAGCCACGGGGGGAATGTCCGCGTTGAGGGTTTCGCGTACGGCTTTGCCGTTGTCCCAGGTTTCGGTGATGGCCAGTACTTCAAGGTTGGCTTCGATGCGGTCGGCGATCTTCAGCAGGGTCAGCGAGCGCTCCTGCACTGACGTGCGGCCCCAGGCATCGGCAGCGGCATGGGCGGCGTCCAGGGCCTTGTCGATATCCTCGGCGGTGGAGCGTGGGAACTCGGCAATCGGCAGGCCATTCACCGGCGAGGTGTTAGTGAAGTATTGGCCTTTAACGGGCGCCACAAACTCGCCGCCGATGTAGTTGCCGTAACGGGATTTAAACGAAACGAGGGCACCTTCGGTACCGGGATGGGCATAACGCATGCTGAGTATCTCCTGGTTCTTATGCTTGTTCTGGTGATGCAGCGAACGGCGCGTGGTGCGCTTGTGCAGAGACAGAGCAAGTGCTGGGCCAGGAGTGCGCAATGGCCGTGCTAGAGCGGGTGTGTGACTTGTCGCGAAACGCTGGGGTGGGGCAGCTGTATCAGTGCCGATACAGCCCGCGTGACACTTTGTATCGGGGGCGATACAGCGCAGTGACTCAGCAGTCAGGCCATCTTGCAAAGGCTGTGCGGCTGGTAGATGCTCGGCCATCACGTGCAACTCCACCGCGGAGAACAATAACAATGCACAACCCAGCAAGCCGCCACGCCCAGCAGGTGCTGACCGTGGCCCAAGGGCGTGGGCAACTCGCCGGCCCGGCTGCCGACTCATCGGTCGCACGCTCATGGCTGCGCTGCCTGCAGCAGCATCACCTCGATCCCGCGCAAAACATGCCGCCCGCGGTCATCGAGCATGCGCGCATGCTGGAGCGGCGCGAGCAGTTGCAGCAGGTGCTGGAGATTTCCAGCAATGAGATGAACAGCCTGCATCGTCAGTTGGCTGGCAGCGGTCATGCAGTGCTGCTTACCGATGCGCGCGGGGTGATCCTCAACTGCGTCACCGAACAGGCGGAAAAACGCGCTTTCGAGCAAGCGGGCCTGTGGCTCGGCGCCGACTGGAGCGAAGCCTGCGAAGGCACCAACGGTATCGGCACCTGCCTGGTCGAACGCCAGCCGCTGACCATCCACCAGAATGAGCATTTCCGCAGCCGGCATACCGGCCTGACCTGCTCGGCCAGCCCGGTGTTCGACCCCCATGGCGAGCTGCTGGCGGTGCTGGATGTGTCTTCGGCGCGGCATGACGTTTCGCGGCAAAGCCAGTTTCACACCATGGCCCTGGTCAACCTGTCAGCCAAGGCCATCGAAGGCTGCCATTTCCTGCGTAGCTATGAAGGCGAGTGGCTGCTGCGCTTCCACGTTCAGGCCGAATACATCGGTCAGTTCAGCGAAGGGCTGCTGGCCTTTGACGGCGATGGTCGGGTTAGCGCAGTGAATCAGAGCGCGATCAACCTGCTCGGCTTGTCGCGTCGGCAATTGCTCGGGCGCACTCTGGTGGAAGTATTCGACTGCCGCCTGGACGATCTGCTCGGCCGCGCTTCAGCGCAGCCCAATGCCAGTTGGCCGCTGTATACCCAGCGCGGCCAGTTGCTGTTTGCCATGTTACGCGGCCAGCCGCGGCGCAGTGCCCAGGCTCAGGCGCCGAGCCTGGCAACCCCTGGCTTGTGTCTGGCGGATGAGGCGTTACAGGGCGATTTTCGCCGTGCCTTGCGCGTCTATGAGCGCGATGTGCCACTGCTGATCGGTGGCGAAACCGGCACCGGCAAAGAGGCCTTCGCCAAGGCCTTGCATCAGGTCAGCTCGCGCGGCGGCAAACCCTTTGTGGCGCTGAACTGTGCGGCGATTCCCGAAAGCCTGATCGAGAGCGAACTGTTCGGTTATCGCGGCGGCAGTTTCACCGGTGCGCGCAAGGAAGGCATGCGCGGCAAGTTGCAGCAGGCCGACGGCGGCACTTTGTTTCTCGATGAAATCGGCGATATGCCCCTGGCCTTGCAGACCCGTTTACTGCGCGTGCTGGAGGAGCGTCGGGTCGAGCCGATCGGCGGTGAAGCGCAGGCCATCGACGTGCGCGTTATTAGTGCCAGTCACCGCGATCTCAATGCGCGGGTGGCCAGTGGCGAGTTTCGCCAGGACCTGTTTTATCGCCTCAATGGCCTGGTGGTCGAGTTGCCGCCGTTGCGTGAGCGCAGTGACAAGTCGGCACTGCTGGATTTTCTCCTCGCCGAGGAGGCGCGCGGGCAGGTCGTGCGCCTGGCTGCCGCCGCCCGCGAGGCGCTGCTGGCCTATGGCTGGCCGGGCAATGTGCGGCAACTGCGCAATGTGCTGCGTAGCCTGTGTGCGTTGTGCGAGCACGGGGTCATCAATCCGGGCGACTTGCCTGCCGAGATTCGCCACGCGCGCTGCACGGCTGTCCTGCCGCCTGCTTCCCAGCCAGACCAGTTGGGCGATGCCGAACGTCAGGCCATTCTCGCGGTGCTGGAGGCGCATCACTGGCAGATGAGGGCAGCTGGGGATCAGCCGCAACACCTTGTATCGCAAGCTGCGCAAGCACGGGATTGCTAGGCTCGACTAGCCGCAGTGCTGCGGCGGTGATGGCGGCGGGGCTTAACGAGGCTGATGTTCTGGCGAGAACGGCCATGGGCGCTGTGCTAACCTGCGGCCTGTTTTTATCCGGCCTTATTCACAGGTTCTGACGACGCCTTCAAGGTAAATCATGCACATCCATATTCTCGGTATCTGCGGCACATTCATGGGTTCGCTGGCCGTGTTGGCCAAGGAGTTGGGCCACCGGGTGACCGGCTCCGACGCCAACGTCTATCCGCCCATGAGCACCCAGTTGCAGGCCCAGGGCATTGAACTGACTCAGGGTTATGACCCGGCCCAACTCGACCCGGCGCCAGACTTGGTGGTGATCGGTAATGCTCTGTCGCGGGGCAATCCGGCGGTGGAATACGTGCTAAATAAAGGCCTGCCCTATGTTTCTGGCCCGCAGTGGCTGGCCGACCATGTGCTGCAGGGTCGCTGGGTACTGGCCGTGGCGGGCACCCATGGCAAGACCACCACCAGCAGTATGTTGGCTTGGGTGCTGGAGCATGCCGGCATGAGTCCAGGCTTTCTGATTGGCGGTGTGCCGCAGAATTTCGGTATTTCCGCACGTCTGGGCGGCACGCCGTTCTTTGTGGTCGAGGCCGATGAATACGACAGCGCCTTCTTCGACAAGCGCAGCAAGTTCGTTCACTACCGTCCGCGCACCGCGATCCTGAATAACCTGGAGTTCGACCACGCGGATATCTTCCCGGATCTCGCAGCCATCGAGCGGCAATTCCATCACTTGGTGCGGACCATTCCCGGTGACGGCCTGATTATTCATCCGCAGGGCGAAGCGGCTTTGCAGCGGGTAATTGAAATGGGTTGCTGGACCCCGGTGCAAACCACCGGTGATGGCGGCCAGTGGCAGGCGCGCCTGCTGCATGACGACGGCTCGCGCTTCGAAGTGCGCTTCGACGGCGTAGCCCAAGGCGTGGTCGAGTGGGAGCTGACCGGCCAGCACAACGTTGCCAACGCGCTGGTCTGCCTGGCAGCGGCGCGCCATGTCGGCGTGGTGCCGGAGTTGGGCATCGCTGCCCTGAGCGCCTTTATGAACGTCAAACGGCGGATGGAAAAAGTCGCCGAAGTCCGTGGCGTGACCATCTATGACGACTTCGCCCACCATCCGACGGCCATCGCCACCACCCTCGACGGCCTGCGCAAGCGCATCGGCGGTGCGCGCTTGATCGCCATCGTCGAGCCACGTTCCAACTCGATGAAACTCGGCGCCCACCGCGACGGCTTGCCCGAGTCGGTGGTGCAGGCCGATCACGTGTTCTGGTACGCGCCGGCCAACCTCGGCTGGGACCTGGCCGCCACCGTGGCCAGCAGCACGGTGCCGACCACGGTGTGTGACTCGCTGGAACAGATCATCGCCGCCGTGACCGCCCTGGCCACGCCGGGCACGCAGATTGTGGTGATGAGCAACGGCGGCTTCGGCGGCCTGCACGGCAAGCTGGCCGAGGTGTTAGCCAAATAGAGGATGGAAATTCGCGCTCAAAGCGTCGTGAGCGCAGGTTAGGCCAGGCGAAAGCCTGCGAGAAACGCAGCGCAGCGAAGTAACAGCTAACGGCTGGCCCGCAGGGCGAGCGCAGCGAGTTAAGCGGAGTTTACAGCTGTAAATGAGCATTTCGAGTAGGCTTTCAACGCAGCATAAGCAAGCGCAACAGCTTTGAGAGTGAATTTATGAGTAGCCCAGATCGCGTCACACTGGCCATGACCGGTGCCTCGGGCGCCCAGTACGGCCTGCGCCTGCTGGACTGCCTGGTGCGTGAAGAGCGCGAGGTGCACTTCCTGATTTCCAAGGCCGCGCAGCTGGTGCTGGCCACCGAAACCGATGTCAGCCTGCCGAGCAAACCACAGGCCATGCAGCAGTTTCTCAGCGAATACACCGGCGCCAGTGCCGGGCAGATCCGCGTCTATGCCAAGGAAGACTGGATGGCCCCGGCGGCCTCCGGCTCCGGTGCGCCCACCGCCATGGTGGTGGTGCCGTGCTCGACCGGCACCCTGTCGGCGATTGCCTCGGGGGCCTGCAATAACCTCATTGAGCGCGCTGCAGATGTCGCGATCAAAGAGCGCCGGCAGCTGATTCTGGTGCCGCGCGAGGCGCCGTTTTCCAGCATTCATCTGGAAAACATGCTCAAGCTGTCGAACCTTGGGGTGACCATCCTGCCGGCCTCGCCAGGCTTCTATCACCAGCCGCAGAGCATCGACGACCTGATCGACTTCGTCGTCGCACGCATTCTCAATTGCCTGAATATCCCCCAGGACATGCTGCCGCGCTGGGGCGAACAGCACCGTGGTAGCCGTGATGAATAAGCCTGCCCGCATGCTCGATTGGCCCTGCGCCGTAGCCCGGATTTTATCCGGGGGGATTCCCCGCGCCATCCCGGATTGCATCCGGGCTACGGCAGTGGTCAAGGACGGCGGCGATGAATAAGCCCCTGGCGCTGCTGTTGGTGGCCAGTCTGCTGCTGCCCGGCTGCGCCAGCGTGCGCACCGCCGACGCGGCCAAGCAGGGCGCGCCGTTGATCTACTCCGGCACCCGCCTGGACTGGTACAGCCTGCATGGTGGCTGCTGTCCAATGGATCGCTTCGGCGCCGAAGCGCCAAAGCATGCCTGGCTGGATTTACCCTTCAGCATGCTGCTGGACACGTTGTTTCTGCCCTTCACCGTGGCCGCCGAGCTGGGGGTGAATCTCGGCGTGCAGGGCGGCTTCTAAGCGCTGGCGGGGCGCGCCGGCTACTGCTGCAAGCCTTTTACCGTCAGCCAGCTTTCGCTCAGGCTGTAGCGACCATTTTCATCGCGGGCCACGCGGCCCATGGCCACTTGTGGGTCGTGGGTGAAGACGATGCGGCCGTTGCGCGCCAGCAGGCTGTCGAGCAGGCATTCCTTTTCTTCGATCAGGCCTTCGGGAAAGCGGTCATAGCCCATGGTGATCGGCAGGTGCACCCAGGGCGCGCCGGGGATCAGGTCGCCGGCAAACAGCACCGGGCCGTCGGCCATGGCCACTTCCGGAAGCATTTGCCCAGGGCTGTGGCCGTCGCTCCAATGCAGGTGCCAGCCGGCGCCGAGCAGCGGTGTGCTGGTGCATTCGTCGAGCAGGTGCAGGCGGCCGCTGGCCTGCAGCAACTCCAGCAAGTCAGGGATAAACGACGCGCGGTCGCGCGGGTGCGGACGGTTGGCGCGCTGCCAGTGGCGTTTGCCGGTGATGAACTGAGCGTTGGGGAACAGCAGATGCGGCGGCTGGTCGGCCTCCCAGGCGGCGAGCAGGCCACCGGCGTGGTCGAAGTGCAGGTGGGTGAGCACCACGATGTCGATGTCGGCATCGCTCAGGCCCAGCTTGGCCAGGTTGTCGAGCAGCACATGGCGGTCTT
Source organism: Pseudomonas sp. PGPPP3 (assembly GCA_002256055.1). Taxonomy (GTDB): domain Bacteria; phylum Pseudomonadota; class Gammaproteobacteria; order Pseudomonadales; family Pseudomonadaceae; genus Aquipseudomonas. The sequence goes on from NKIE01000128.1 coordinate 6,452, forward strand.
CCTGCACGCCAAAGCGTTGTTTCAGCTCGGGGCTGAAGAAGGCGCCGATGCCCGTCTCGATCAGGATATTGCGCCCCGGCTCCTGCACCAGCAGAGCGCGGCAGCCGAGGTCGATGCGGTTGTCGGCGTCGGGTTGCACCCAGCGCTGCCACAGGACCTTGGGGGCGTTGCCGAACATGGCGCCGCCGTCGAGCTTCTGGGTGTTGCCATTAAGGGTGGTGAGGGTGCGCATGGCGGTGTCCTGTAAGGGCGGGCAGCACAGTGGACGCCAGCCCGGAATAAAAAAGCACGACGCCCCGCGGGAGGCGCCGTGCCAACGCTCAATGGTTTAGCCGGTTAGTGGTTGGAGGCCGCAGCGGCGCCCAGGCCGGTTTGTGCACGCACGAACTGGTCGTCGAAGGCGGCGCGCTCTTTGGCCGCGCGTGGGCTACGGTCGAGCTTGGAGACCACGACGATGACCAGGAAGGCCAGTGGCATGGAGAACAGTGCCGGGTGGTCGTAGGGGAAGATCGCCTGGGCATTGCCCAGCACGGTGACCCATACCGCCGGCGACAGGACGACCAGCAGCATGGCGCTGACCAGCCCGGTGAGGCCGCCGAGCAGGGCGCCCTTGGTGGTCAGGTCCTTCCAGTACATGGCCATGATCAGCACCGGGAAGTTGGTCGAGGCGGCCACGCCGAAGGTCAGGCCGACCAGGAAGGCCACGTTCATCTTCTCGAACAAAATACCCAAGCAGATGGCGATGATGCCCAGGCCGACGGTGGCCATGCGGGTGACGCGCATTTCGTCTTTCTCGCTGGCGTGACCTTTTTTCAGCACAGTGGCGTACAGGTCATGGGAGATCGCCGAGGCGCCGGCCAGAGCGAGGCCCGAGACCACCGCGAGGATGGTGGCGAAGGCCACAGCCGAGAGGAAGCCGAGGAACAGGTTGCCACCCACGGCCTTGGCCAGGTGCATGGCAACCATGTTGCCGCCGCCGATCAGAGCACCGCTGGTGTCGCCAGCGACGAAGAACTGCGGGTCCTTGCCGACGATGACGATGGCGGCAAAGCCCAGCACCATCACCACCAGGAAGAAGAAGCCGATAAAGCCGGTGGCGTAGAACACCGACTTACGCGC
>NKIE01000129.1 GCA_002256055.1 Pseudomonas sp. PGPPP3
GCGGTGTCGACCAGAACTGATGGCGAGGCGGCAGCGGCTCCTCGCGACACACATCCAGCACTGCTCCCGCCAGTTGGCCTGCTTCAAGGGCTGCGATCAGATCCGCATCGACCACCGCAGCACCCCGCCCGGCATTGATAAACAGTGCGCTGGGTTTGAGCTGCGCCAACAGGCGGGCATCGAACAGATTGGTAGTGGCTGGCGTATCGGGCAGCAGGTTAACCAGGTAATCGGCGTGGGCCGCCTGCTCCGCCAACTGCGACAAACCCACCACCTGCGCGAATGACACTTGCTGGCGAGCCTGACTGGCCACGCCAAATACCCGCACACCGAGGGCGCTGAACACCTGGGCGACGGCGCTGGCAATCTCGCCAGCACCGACCAGCAACATACGCCGCCCCTGCAGGCTGCCCGTCAGGCGCTCGTCCCAATGCCGCTCGGCCTGACTGGCCAGGCGCTCGAGCAGCTGCCGCTCATGGGCCAGCACATAGGTCAGCAGGTATTCGGCCATCAGCGGGCCAAAGATCCCGCTGGCGCGGCTCAGCCGGTAGTCGCGTGGCAGATCGGCTGCCAGCAGCGGGGTGATGCCCGCCCAGGTGGACTGCAGCCAGTCCGGCTTGAAGCCTTGGCGCAGCAGGCCGACCAGCAGATCCGGCGGCCCTAGCCACAGCGGACAGCTGGAGGCCCAGGCGGCCAACTCGACAGGGTCGTTGCTAACACACAGCTCCAGGTCCGCCGCGGCGGCTGTCAGCAACTCGGCATAAGCGCCGTGCGCGGCGTCGGCAACCAGCAGGCGCATGGCTTAGATAGGGTCGTTACGGCACAGCAACTCTTGCGGTAAGTGCTGGATGTATTCGTCTTCGCCCGGCGGCATTTGCAGGTGATAGCCCTGCTTTTCGAGGTTCTCTAGCACCTGAGCGATATCTTCACGGGCCAGTTTGCGTTCAGGGCTGAGCACCAGGTCGAAGGCGTGAATCGGCGCGCCAAAGGCCACCAACAGGGCCTCTGGGACTTTCTTCAAGGCCTCGCTGCGCTCGACATACAGGTACATCTCGTTCTTGCGCGGGCTTTTATAGATGGAGCAGATACGTTTCATGCGGTTTCCTTGGCCAGCAGCTCAAGCAGAGCCGGACCCATTAATTCACGCCGCCAGCCACGCAGGGCCTCAGGCAATTGATACGGCCCATTCGGGTAACCGGTCTTGAGCAATGCATCGAGAATTTTCTTACGCAACATCAACTCGGGCGCCATCTGCAGACGCTCAGCTTCGCGCTGAGCAAAGGCCTTGAGCTTTTTCAACAGGGCCGAGGCCTCCAGCGGCAGCGGCTCGGGCAAAGCCGCAGGCCATTGCGCTTCCGGCAGGGCAGCCGCTTGCTTGATCAACTCAAGCAGCTGATTGCCATCCTGACGCACGGTCCGTGGGTGCATGTCTTCGATGCGCGCCAGGCTCACTAGGTTGTCTGGCTGAGTACGGGCCAGCGGCCACAGGCAATGATCACGCAGAATATGGCTACGCGGCTTGTTACGGGCGCGCGCTTCGCGCTCGCGCCAGGCACACAGCTCGCGCAGCACGGCGAGCTGCTGGGGCACCAGCTTCCAGGCCAGCTTGGCCTCGCGATACAACTCTTCGGGGAGCACTTCGCGGCGCATATTGCTGATCAGCTCGGCACCGTCCTCCAGCACAGCGGCGGTTTTCTCAGCCGACAGCTGCGGTGCCAACTGGCGATAAACCTCGGCCAGGTGCACAGCGTCTTCAGCGGCATAGCTGACCTGCGTCTCGCTCAAGGGCCGCTGCAGCCAGTCAGAGCGGGTTTCGCCCTTGGGCAGCTCGATGCCAAGCACCGCCTGCACTAGGCGCGAATAGCCCATGGAGAAACCGAGATTGAGGTAAGCCGCCGCCAGCTGGGTGTCGAACAGCGGCGCCGGCAGGCTGCCGGTCAGGCGCTGCAACACCTCCAGGTCTTCGCTGCAGGCGTGCAAAACCTTGAGCAGCGCCGGGTTTTCCAGCAGCGCGGCAAACGGTTGCCAGTCGCGGATCAGCAACGGATCGATCAGATAGGCACGTTCGCCATCCCCCACCTGCAGCAAGCCAGCAATCGGGTAGAAGGTATCCACCCGCATAAATTCGGTATCGAGGGCTACGAACGGCAACTGCTGCCATGCGGCGCAATGCTGCGCCAGGCTGACGTCGTCGCGAATCCAGTGAATATCGATAGCCACACAGCTCTCCCTTATGAATGCCGCGCAGTATATATCGCCAGCGTCCATAGCCGGGCATTCACGCCTTGCTGCGAACAAATCAGCTCTCTATGCTCGGGCGCTTGTCTCTTCAAGAAGCCAATCAAGGATAGTTATGAACAAGCTTCTGGGCCTTGGCGCCCTGCTCACCGGCGCTGCCGCCGCGTACCTGATCATCGCCCCAAGCCCGATTGACCCAGTCGCCTGGGAAGCCCCGCCAATCCCGTTGATGAGCGGCGCGCTGGAGCCCAACGACACCCTGATGAAAGCCGAACTGATCGGCAAAGGTGCCATCCACGGCCCGGAAGACACTGCCGTGGACGCCGAGGGCCGCCTCTACGCCAGCCTGCACAACGGCCAGGTGGTGCGCTTTGGCAGCGACGGGCAACCGGCTGTATTCGCCGACACCCAGGGTCGCCCATTGGGCATGGACTTCGACCACCAAGGCAACCTGATCGTGGCCGACGCCTACAAAGGCCTGCTGAGCATCAATCCACAAGGGCAGATCCGCGTACTCAGCACCACCGCCGGCGGCGTGCCATTTGCCTTTACCGACGATCTGGACATCGCCAGTGACGGGCGCATCTATTTCAGCGATGCCTCGGACAAGTTCCAGCAACCGGACTACCTGCTCGACCTGCTCGAAGCCCGCCCCCACGGCCGCCTGCTGCGCTACGCCCCAGCCACTGACAGCACCGAGGTGCTGCTCAAAGACCTGTACTTCGCCAACGGCGTGGCCCTGTCGGCCAACGAAGACTTCGTTCTGGTCAACGAAACCTACCGCTATCGCATCAGCCGCTATTGGCTGAAAGGTGAAAAAGCAGGCCAGCACGACATTTTCATCGACAACCTGGTGGGTCTGCCGGACAACCTGCAGGGTGATCGCGCCGGCACCTTCTGGGTCGCCCTGCCCACGCCGCGCCTGGCCGATACCGACCTGCTGCACCGCCACCCCTGGGCCAAAAATCTGCTGGCCAAGCTGCCCCGCGCCCTGTGGCCCAAACCGCAGAACTACGGCCTGGTGCTGGCCCTCAACGAGAACGGCGAAATCATCCACCGCCTGCACGACCCCAGCGGCACGCACCTGCGCATGATCACCTCGGCCAAGCCCGTCGGTAATTACCTCTACCTCGGCAGCCTGAACAACGACCGCATCGGCAAGCTGCAGATCAAGTAAACCCAGCCCCCAACACCACCACAGGAGTTCGGTATGCCCATCGCCCAACTGCTCAGCCCGCAACAACTGGCCGAGCGCCTGCAGCAACCCGGCCTGGTACTGCTCGATTGCCGCTTCGCACTCGACGACCCGGCCTACGGCCTGCGTAGCTATAACGCCGGGCATATTGCCGGCGCTCAATTCGCCGACCTCGAACGCGACCTGTCGGCCCCGGTGCGCAAGGGCATTACCGGCCGCCATCCGTTGCCCGCTAGCGATGTACTGATCGCCACACTGCAAGCCTGGGGCATCAAGAACGACAGCCAGATTGTCCTCTATGACGACGGCCCGGGCGCCTTTGCAGCGCGCGCCTGGTGGCTGTTGGCTTGGCTGGGCAAGCAGGACAACGTCTGGTTACTGGATGGCGGCCTGCAAGCCTGGAACGCGGCCGGCTTACCGCTGACCGATGCAAGCTCAAGCCCACAGCCAGGCAACTTTAGCGGCCAGCCCCAGGCCGCACTGGTGCTCGACGCCAGCCAATTGCAACAGCGCCTGGACAGCACGCAACTGACCTTGCTGGACGCCCGTGCCCAGCCGCGCTTTCGCGGCGAAGTGGAGCCTCTGGACCCGGTCGCCGGACACATCCCCGGCGCCCAGTGCGCGGTGTTTACCGACAACCTCGCCAGCAATGGCGGCTTCTTGCCAGCGCCGCAGTTGCAACAGCGCTTTGCCGCCCTACTCGGCTCGCGCCCGGCCAGCGATCTGGTGGCCTACTGCGGCTCCGGCGTCACGGCCTGTCACAACCTGTTTGCCCTGTGCCTGGCCGGCTACCCACTGGCACCGCTGTACGCAGGCTCATGGAGCGAATGGATCACTGACCCGCAGCGACCGGTCGCCACCGGCGATTGAGAGAAACGCCAGATAGCCCGCAGCCTTAAGCGCTGCGGGCTATATAGAAAATAACCAGAAACCCAAAACAGTTTAAAAACAGCCCTTTACAGCCGATTGATCGCACTACACTTCAAAACATGCGGCTAACCCCGCTGCCAGCGGGGCCTTTGCCATATCTCGTTCAAACAGCTGCCAAGCGCCCCGGCCCCGCCGACCACCTTTTACGAGGGTTTTATGGGTATTGCCGCCAGCGACCTGTGCCAGCACGTGATCCGCCCCACCTTGATCTATCTGGAGCGCTACTCCACCGCTGCCGAAGCCTTGTTGCTGGGCGCGGCGGCCTGCCAGTCAGCCCTCGGTGCGGTACTCACCGACCGCCGCGGTCATGGCCTTTATCGCATCGGTAGCCAGCGCCATGCGCAGCTCTGGGATCAGCACCTGGCGCGCGACCCGGACCTGGCCAGCAAGATCCGCGGTCTGGCCAGCCAGCATGCCTTCCTCAGCGCCCCCCATCTGGAACTGACGGTCAACCTGCGCTACGCCACGGCGATTGCCTGGATGCTGGTGGAGGCCGCCGACAAGCCGCTGCCCGCCAGCCATGACCTGCTGGGACTGGCCCGCGTCTGGCGCCAGGTGTTTTACCCCCAAGGCCGTTCGCGGGACTTTATCGACGCCTGGGAGCACTGCATCGGCAAGGTGCCGATTGCGGCCTGAATCCTAGGTCAATGCGCTCACACGTCAGTCAGAGTGGCGAGGCGATGGCCTGCTCCAGCGCTTTGATCAGCGCCGGATCATCCGGTTGGGTCTGACTGGAAAAACTGGCAATCACCTGGCCCCGGCGATCCACCACGTATTTATAGAAATTCCAGCGCGGCGCACTGCTTTGCGCGGCCAACTGCTTGAACAAGGGAATGGCCTGCTCCCCCGTCACCACCTGCGGTTCACTCATGGCAAAGGTCACGCCGTAATTGACGTAGCAGACCTTGGCCGTTTCAGCACTGGCATCCGCCTCCTGACTGAAGTCGTTGGACGGCACGCCGAGCACCTGCAGCCCTTGGGCCCGATACCTCTGATAGAGCGCCTCCAAGCCCTTGAACTGCGGCGCAAACCCGCAATAGCTGGCGGTATTGACCACCAGCAGCGGTTTGCCGGCGAACTGCTGACACAGGTCGATACTGTCCTTGGCGCGCAACCTCGGCAACTCGCCCTGCAGCAGCGGCCCACAATCAGCCGCCAACACAGGACCGCTCAAGACAGCCAACAACAGACCCAGCATGTATCGACGGATAGGCATGGCTCGCTCCAAAGAGTTCATCAGTGAATATCGTGTAGTTACACAACAGCCTCAGGAGATTACCTGATTCACCGCGCTCACCACGGCTGCCAAGCCGAAAGATGCACTCACTCAACTAAGCCAGTAGCGACTTGAGCAGCGAAAGGACGAGTCAGAAGTTGTTGGCGAGCTGGCCGCCGGGGATTATCCGCTTGGCGTTCAGGTAGCTGCGCTGCCAATAGGCCGTCGATAGACTTTCCAGGCGCACCGTCCCGCCACTGGACGGAGCATGGACGAAACGTCCCTCACCGACATAGATACCGGCATGACTGACCTGGCCGCCGCCTGCAGTGGCAAAGAACACCAGGTCGCCGGTCTGCAGGGCATCGCGGCGCACGTTGGGTACGGGCATGGAGATCAGTTCACGGGTGGAGCGCGGCAGCTTGATACCGGCAGCATCACGGTACACATAGCCAATCAGGCCGCTGCAATCAAAACCACTCTCAGGAGTGTTACCGCCATAACGGTACGGCGTCCCGACCAAACCAATAGCGCGCAGTAAAACGTCGTCAGCAACGGGAGGAAACTGCTCGAATGGGGCACTGACAGCAGGAGGAGATGGCGGAGGAGAACTGGCGCAGCCGCTCAGCAGGGCCACAGCAACAACGAGGGCAACACGGGTTGTTGCTGACATGGAGGACGATCCTGAGGGTGGATGCGCCTTACTTTGCCGGTCGGAAGGCTCTGACGCAAGGGTCAGAGCCTCGGGACAGACTCAACGATGCAGAGGATTACGTTGTGGCGCTACGGGTGCCTGGGCCAGCACACGCTTAGCTTCCATAAAGCTGGCACGCCAGTAACGATCATCCAGGCTGTCGACACGTACGCCACCGCTGCGGGAGCTGGACGAGTGGATAAACTGGTCGTCACCGATGTAGATGCCGGCATGGCTGACACGCCCGCGACCACGATTGTTGAAGAAGACGATGTCGCCCGGCTCCAAGTCGGTGCGCGAAACCAGCGGCGCATCCAGGTTGATCATCTCGCGGGTCGAACGCGGCAGCTTGATGCCGGCCTCTTCGCGAAACAGATAACCGACGAAACCACTGCAATCGAAACCGGTTTTGGTCGAGGTCCCGCCCGGACGGTAACGGGTACCAACCAGTTCGAAGCCACGATCAAGAATGCTGTCTGCCAGCGCCGGCAGCACATAGGGCTGCTCATCGGTCAACTCGGTGACCTGGGCGGGCGAAGGTTCCGGCAGCTGTACAGGTGCAGTTTGCACAGCAACAGGGTGGTGCACTGCATGGCCCGCACACGCGGACAAGAGTGCTGCAAATGCCAATGGCACGAGGGGTGCGAAGCGTTTGAGCATGGGCACGGCCGTGTCTTTAGTTATTCGAGGGTCCCGAATATGCCTTCCATAAGACCCATATGCAAATTTAATTAGCCAAAATGTGACCTTTAGATCATGGCATCGCCTCTAAGCGCTCGCGACTGCAACAGCCCATTATTGCAGCCCTGGCAACCCCAAAAAAAGCCCAATCTCGCTAAAACCGGGGGCTGAGGCCGAACACGAAAAAACGACCAAGCACGTTTTAGGGGGCCGTCAGAACCGTCTATAACCGTTGGTCAGTCAAAACGTCGAGACACTATGTCGCACCCACAAACGATCAGTGATTGACCGTGTGCGCGAGCATCACCGAGAGCTGGCACAGCGGCCGACCGCTTTGCGCCTGCCACTGATTGAAAGCCGCCTGCACGGCCGCCAGCTCTTTCAAGCTGGTGGGGGCCTTGTCGACGATGCCCTGAGCCTTGAGCGCCGCCACCATATCGTCAGAAGGCACGAAGGTGTCCTTGCCGATCATGCGCAACAGGCGCGGCGCTGACAGCCCACCCAGTTGCGCACCGTGCTTGGCCAGGTACTTCCACAGGCCGACGATATCGTTGCAGGGCCAGTCGGC
>NKIE01000130.1:0-3017 GCA_002256055.1 Pseudomonas sp. PGPPP3
CGATACTTTCGTCGCAGCGCTCGAAGCTTTCTTCCAGACGGTGACGCGAGACCTTGTTGATCGGGTGTTTTTCCGCGCCCAGGCATACACGGGCCATCGCTTTGACCGCTTCCACCGGGTAGGCGCCGGCGGCGCTTTCGGCCGAGAGCATCACTGCGTCGGTGTAGTCGAAGGCAGCGTTGGCCACGTCCGAGACTTCGGCGCGGGTCGGCATCGGGCTGCTGATCATCGACTCCATCATCTGGGTGGCAGTGATCACCACTTTGTTCAGATGACGGGCGTGGGCAATGATCTTCTTCTGGATACCGACCAGCTCGGCGTCGCCGATTTCCACTGCCAGGTCGCCACGGGCAACCATCACGCCGTCGCTGGCGCGAATCAGGCCGTCGAGGGTTTCGTCGTCGGCCACCGCTTCGGCGCGTTCAACCTTGGCGATCAGCCAGGCCGTGCCGCCGGCTTCGTCGCGCAGGCGACGAGCTTCGTGCATGTCGGCGGCGTCGCGGGGGAAGGACACGGCCAGGTAGTCCAGCTCCATCTCGGCAGCCAGTTTGATATCGGCACGGTCTTTGTCGGTTAGGGCTGGTGCAGTCAGGCCACCACCACGGCGGTTGATGCCCTTGTGGTCAGACAGCGGGCCGCCGATCAATACGGTGCAACGCAGTTCGTCGCTGCCCACCGAGTCAACGCGCATTTCCACCCGGCCATCGTCGAGCAGCAGTTCGTCGCCGGCCTTGCAGTCGGTGATCAGGTCCGGGTAGTCGATGCACACCACGTCTTGGGTGCCAGCGTCGCGCGGATGGCTGATGGAGAAGCGGAAGGGGTCACCGGCTTTCAGCTCAATACGCTTGTTGGCGAACTTGGCGATGCGGATCTTCGGCCCTTGCAGGTCGCCGAGCAGGGCGACAAAGCGACCGTGCTTGGCGGCAATCTCACGTACCAGTTTGGCGCGGGCTTTGTGTTCGTCTGGGCTGCCGTGGGAGAAGTTCAGGCGGGCCACATCCAGACCGGCAAGAATCAGTTGCTCCAGCACTTCCGGCGAGTTGCTGGCCGGGCCAAGGGTGGCGACGATTTTGGTGCGGCGAAGGGTCATGCAAAGGCTCCATTTCTCAGACAGAGCACGAGGCTACTACGCCGCAACCCTGTAGTCATTTTTCCACGGCACTACCTGCCTAAACACTGGCGGCAGCTGCCTTGAGGATCAGCAAATCGCACTCAACACTCTCTAGCACGCGCTCGGCGGTGTTGCCGACCAGGGCGTTGGCCAAGTGGCCGCGGGCGATGGCGCCAATCAGCAGCAGGTCGATTTTCTCTTCGTGGACGAAGCGGGCGATTTCCTCTTCGGCAAAGCCTTCGCGCAGCTGGGCCTGGTTGCGTGGCACGCCGGCATTGGCCAGCAGTTGCTCGAACGCTTCGCGGTGCTGCGTAGCGCAGAGCTGGCGGTAGTGCTCGTAGTCGTTCACCAGGGCGCTGTCGAATAGCAACGATTGCGGTACCGGCGCGTAGCTGTGCAGGTAATGAGGCTGGATGCCGAGAGTGTCGCTGAGCATTTGGGCCGCGGCGATCAGTTGCTGGTCGAGGGCCGCCGGTTTGTCGTCGGCGTGCAGCGGATCGAGGGCCGCACACAGCTGGCGGCACTGCCACTCGCCGTGCTGAACCAGCCACAGCGGCACCGGGCAGTGACGCAGCAGTTGCCAGCAGCTGTTGCCCAGTAGCCGCTGTTTGATGGAGTGATGGTGATGGGTCGACTTGAGCAGCAGGTCGGGCTGCAGTTCAGCCACCCGTTGCAGAATCACCTGCTCCAGCGGTTTGCCCCAACGCACTTGCACAGTCACCTGCAAGCCTTCCTCGCGGAGCGGCGCGGCCATGCCTTCCAGTTCGGCGTGCAGGCTGGCGAGCATGGCCTCGCGAGCACTGGTCAGGGTGTCGCTGTCGAAAATCAGGCTGTGTACCAGCGCCGAGTTGTATTCGCAGAGCAGCAATTCGACTTTGGCTGAGGTGGCGCGGGCCAGCCAGTGGGCGCGTTGCAGTGCGGGTTGGCTGGGTTGGGACGGGTCGATCACGACCAGTAGCTGGCGCAGTTGCATGGGGCTCACCTTCACTTGGCTGATGCGGTATTGCACAGCAAATACCCTCTATGGGGTTTGACGTGCATCAGCCTAGTGTAAGGCGCTGGCTGGCTTAAGGCATGCCGTTGTTCAGCGCCATATCCAGATGACGGGCGGCTTTGTTGGCCAGTTCGCTGCGTGGGAACTGGGCCAGCAGTTGGCGCAGGTAGTCGATGGCCTTGGCGCGATCGGGCTGCGGGTTGTCGGCGGCCATGTACATCAGGGCCATCTGGTACAGCGCTTTTTCCTTGATGCTTGCGGCGACACCGTTGTCGGCCACGGCCAGGCTGTAGAGGGTTTCCGCTTCGCTGACTCGGTCCTTGAGGATGGCGCGGCGCGACAGCAAGGTCAGGTCTGGGTCCAGGCTGGGCTTGTTGAGGTCGAGATTTTCGTTGGGCTTCCAGTGTTTCAGCAGTTCGCGGGCGTTCTGCTGCACCGGCTCTTGGGTGCGCTGGCGGATCATCTGGATGCGTGCTTCGGCGCGCTGGGCGGCAAGGGTGGCGGGAAACTCGTTGTTAACCTGATAGAAGTAGTTGAGCGCCTTGTTGTCGTCACGATCATCGTTATAGCGGCACATGTAGATCAGGCCGATCTGGTAGAGGGCGATTGCACGCACCTGATCACCGAGTTTTTTGTCCTGGTAACCGCTGAGGTACAAGGTTTCGGCCTGAGCACTCTTGTTGTCGCGGATGGCCTGGGCGCTATAAGTCAGCAAATCACCATCTTCTTCGATGGCGGCGGTCATGCGGTTAGTTTTCAGGGTCTTGTATTCGACCACTTCCTGGGTGCCGATTTGGGCGATAAACAACGGGGTGGTGGGCGAGCAGCCCGCCAGCAGGCTCAAGCCCAGCAGGCCAAGACACAATGAACGCATGAGAACTCCAGAGCCAGACGACGATGCCCGCCAGTCTA
>NKIE01000130.1:3027-7476 GCA_002256055.1 Pseudomonas sp. PGPPP3
ACTCCAGAGCCAGACGCCGATGCCCGCCAGTCTAGCAGCGCACCCACCTCGGCAGGCGCCCCAGGCCCCACGACCCAACGGAGGTTATGCTCGGGCTGTAAGTGCTCGGCTGACGGGGCTGGAGATTTGCTGCGGGCGGTCGATACACTGCAGAGCCGAGGAGGACACCGTTATGCGCAGCCTGTTAGTCATAAGCCTGATGCTGGTACTGGGCGCCTGTACCCGTATGTCGGCAGATTTCCATCTGGACAATGCCTATCGCCAATACGCCGCCGGCGACTGTGCGGCGGTGGCCCTGGAGTTGTCCCAGGCGCAGCGGCAGATTCGCTCGCGGCCGTACCTGCAGCCGGAAATTTCCTTGTTGCGCGGGCAATGCCTGGAGCGTGAGCACTTTTTTGTCGACGCCCAGCAGACCTACCAGTTTATCGTTTCGCATTACCCGCAGACCGAGTATGCCTACCGGGCTAAGGCGCGCCTGAGTACCCTTGAGCAGTTGGGGCAACTGCGTGATGCGGAGCCGGCCAAGGTGTCGCGGGCGTTGTAAAACCACAGGCCGTTGGTCGTACTGGCGACGTGGCGCCAGTGTCAGGGATAAGATTAAAAGCAGTCATGGAGAGCGACAGCATGCGGCAATTGTGGTTATGCACCCTGTTATTACCAAGCCTGGCGTTGGCCGAGGTATACCGCTGGACCGACGCCAACGGGCGCGTGCATTTTGGCGAAACGCCACAGGCCGGGGCGGTGCAGGTCGAGGTCAAGCCGCAGGTGATCCAGCGCGATGCGGCCACCGTGGAGCGTGAGGCGCGTACCGAGCGCTTCTTTGCCGCCCGCCGTGAAGAGCAACAGCAAGCTGCTGCAGCAAACCGCGAACAGCAGGTCAAGCAGGCCCAGCGCTGTCAGCAGTTACGTGATAGTCAGGCGCAGCTGGCTGAAGGGGGTACTTTTTATAAAGATGATGGCAAGGGCGGACGGAGCTATTACAGCGACGAGCAAATTGATGCCGCTCGTCGCCGGCTTAACGCCCAAGTGGCGGAACAGTGCCGCTGAAACTGGCGTACCAAGCACTTGTGTGGCCATACTCAGCTTCCCCTGTATAGCGATCTGCCAGCATGCGCATTCAACGCCGCATTGAGCGCCATCAGTTGCCGTATTACCTGAAGGTGTTCAATCGCATCACCGACAAACCGATGGGCTACATCGGCAACGTATCCGTGGACGGCCTGATGCTGATCAGCCAACTACCGATGCTGGTCAATGCGCGTTTTGATATGCGCTTGAAAATCCCCGGCAAGGATAGCCAGGTGCACTGCATCGACTTCTTTGCCACCTGCCAGTGGTGCCGCGAAGACGTTACCCCCGGCAGCTTCGACTCAGGTTTCGCCCTGGTGGCGCCGCCCGGCGAGTTTGTCGAGATGATCGACGCGTTGCGTTATTACTTCAGCTTTCGCACCCACGCCGCTTCGGCCTGAAACGGCAGCAGACCTTAAAGCACCCCAGCCTTCTTCCAGGCCAGATACTGCCCGACCACCTCTGGCCCCAGTTCGCTTGGCCTTGCATCGAGCACCGGCACGCCGTGGGCGGCCAAGCGTTCGTGCAGGCTGGCCCGGGCATTCAGGTAGGCCACGCTGCCGCAATAGGCCAGGGCCGACTCATATTCCTGTACCGGTGCCTGCCGCAGGCTGTCCAGCACCTCCTCGCGCAAGCTAACCAGTAGAACGCGATGCTGACGACCGAGGCGCTTGAGAGCGCTCAGCAGTTCCTCGTCATCTTCATCGCGCAGGTTGGTCACCAGTACCACCAGAGCGCGGCGGCGCTGACGTGCCAGCAGTTGGTTGATGGCGGCGCTGTAGTCCGCCGGTTGCTGGCTGCTTTGCAAATCGTAAACGCTGTTGAGCAGGGCGCTGAGCTGAGCCTGGCCCTTGACCGGCGCGAGGAAGCGTTGCTGCGCGCTGGCAAAGGTCGCCAGGCCCACGGCATCGCCCTGGCGCAGGGCCACATAACTGAGCAGCAGGCAGGCGTTGAGGGCGTGGTCGAAGTGCGCCAGTTCGCCGTCCTGGCTGCGCATGCGTCGGCCGCAATCAAGCAGGAAGACGATCTGCTGGTCGCGTTCGTCCTGGTACTCGCGGGCAATCGGCGTGCGCTTGCGGGCCGTGGCTTTCCAGTCGATTTGGCGCAGGGTGTCACCATCGCGAAAATCGCGCAGCTGGTGAAACTCCATGCCTAGGCCGCGACGTTGGTGCTGGCGCACGCCGAGCTGGCTGAGCCAGTTATCGACGGCCATCATCTGCCCGCCCTGCAGGCGGGCGAAGTCCGGGTACACGCGGGTTTCGCCGGGCAACTCCAGCAGTCGCCGACCGCGCCACAGGCCCAGGGGGCTGGGCAACAGCAGTTCGCAGCGGGGGAAGTGGAAGTGTCCGCGTTGCAACGGGCGCACTCGGTAACTGCATTCGGTGTGACGCTGCGGCTGCAGTTCGATGTGCAGGGGCAGCTGCTCGCAGGCCATGGCCGCCGGTAGGTGATCGAACAGCTCCAGATGCATGGCCTGTGAGTAATCGTGCTCGATGCGCAGCTGCACGTCGCTCCAGCGCCCCAGCGGCAGGTTGCCCGGCAGACTGCGCTGCAGGCGTGGCGATGGCAGGCGATGCAGCCACAGGGCATCGCAACCGGCGACCAGCAGAAGGGTCAGCAGCAGCCCCCACCACAGCGGCGTCAGGCTGGCTGGCAGCGGCAGGCCTAGGGCCGGCAAGGCGCCGAGCAGAATGGCTGCGCTCAGGAGCGCGGCCAGGAGGGCGAGCAGCGCACGGGACGGCTTCAAAGGCGCGGCGCAGGCACCTGATCGAGCAACTGCTGGAGCAGCTGATCGACGCTGATGCCTTCGATATCCAGCTCCGGGGCCAGGCGTACGCGGTGACGCAGCACAGCCAGGGCGCAGCCCTTGATGTCATCTGGGAGGACGAAGTCGCCGCCGCGCAGCAGGGCACGGGCGCGGCCGCAGCGCACCAGAGCGATCGAGGCGCGAGGTCCGGCACCGATGCTCAGGCCTGGCCAGTTGCGGGTGGCGCGGGCGATGCGCACGGCGTAGTCGAGTACTTGCTCGTCGAGGGCTAGGTCGCTGGCGATTTTCTGCAGGGCGAGGATGTCCTTGGCCTGCAGCAAGGTGCGCAGCGGCGTCACTTCGAGCATGTCGGCCTTGGCTGAGCGGGTTACCTGGCGCACCAGGTTGATTTCCTCGGCGGCCTGGGGGTAATCCATGCGCAGCTTGAGCATAAAACGGTCGAGTTCAGCTTCCGGCAGCGGGTAAGTGCCTTCCTGCTCGATCGGGTTCTGGGTGGCCAGAACCAGGAACGGTTGTGGCACCGGCAGGGCGCGGCCTTCCAGGGTCACCTGGCGTTCCTGCATGACTTCCAGCAGGGCCGCCTGGGTTTTTGCCGGCGCGCGGTTGATCTCGTCGGCCAGCAGCAAGTTGGTGAACACCGGGCCCTTGCGCAGCTTGAATTGCTCGGACTGCAGGTCGTAGACCGCATGGCCGGTGACATCGCTGGGCATCAGATCGGGGGTGAACTGGATACGTGAGAATTCGCCGCCAAAGCAACTGGCCAGGGCGCGGACCAGCAGGGTCTTGCCCAGGCCCGGCACGCCTTCCACCAGTACATGGCCGCCGGCGAGCAGGGCGGTGAGCAGGTCGTCGATTACCGCGTCCTGGCCGAGCACTGCCCGTTGCAGTTCCTGGCGCAGGGCCTGGGCCAACTGGCTGGCACGCTGGCGCTGGATGTTGGCAGGGTTGGCGGCGGGCGCTGCTGGCGCTACCGGGATGGCTGCGCTGACGTCGGTCGGTTGCTCGATGCGGTCTTCGCTCATAGGACATTCCTGAGGGTTTGCAGGTGGGCGACCTGACGGGTGAATTCGCTGGCCGACAGACGTCTGTCGGCGATGGGGCGCATGGCTTGGCTGATCGCGCTGGGCGTCAGGCGAGTCATGCGGCCGAGTACTTGCCACTGTTCGGCCACGCCGAGGCGGTCGAAACCGGGGTGGCGCAGGCGGGCGCGGCGCTGGATATCGCGCTGCAGGGCTTGTAACAGATGGCGCTGGCCGGCGTGGCGCAGGAGGAAATCGGCGCTGCTGCGCAGGTGTTCCTGCAACTGCCGGCGCTGGCGTTCAGGCACCGGTTGCAGTGGGCCCTGGCGTAGGCCTGCGGCCCACAGGCTGGCCGCCAGTAGCAGGCTCAAAGCCAGCAAGGCCTCGGGGAAATGCCGCAGCAGCAGGCTGAACAGGTCATCACGGTCGGCGCGGTAGAGCAGGGTGACTTCACGGTCCTGGGTCAGGTACCAGAGCAGCCAGGCGTTGTCATAGTCGCCGATGTGCGCGTTCTGCCAGATCCAGCTGTCGGTGACTACGGTGAGCAGGCCATCGCCCTGACTGAGTTGCAGCATATGGGTGGTGTCGGCGGAG
>NKIE01000131.1 GCA_002256055.1 Pseudomonas sp. PGPPP3
ACTTAATGCCTCAGGGTCGTAACGACGCGTACAACCCTCACCAATCATTTGCGGTGCTTGTGCCGCACCGCGAGCCAGTGGATCACTCATCAAGTTCTACTCCACTGAACGGCGCAAGTACCCAACCCTAACGCGCGTCGTGCTGATAGGACGCCGATCAGTCGAACAACACCGTTTTGTTGTTATGGACCAATACACGGTCTTCCAAATGGAAGCGTAGACCACGGGCCAGTACTCTTTTTTCCACATCCTTGCCCAGGCGCACCATGTCTTCGATGCTGTCGCGGTGGGTAACCCGTGCCACGTCTTGCTCGATGATAGGGCCGGCATCCAGCTCTTCTGTGACGTAGTGGCAGGTGGCACCAATCAGCTTGACCCCGCGCAACGAGGCCTGATGGTAAGGCTTGGCGCCGACAAACGACGGCAAGAAGCTATGGTGAATGTTGATAACCCGGTGGGCGAACGCCTGGCACAGCTGCGGCGGGAGGATTTGCATGTAGCGCGCCAGCACCACGGCATCGGCCTCACAGGCCTCAACCAAACGCGACACTTCGGCAAAAGCCGGCTGCTTGTCCTGCGGATCGACCGGCACATGGTGAAACGGAATGCCGTGCCATTCGACCATGCTGCGCAAATCATCATGATTGGAAATCACGCAAGGGATATCGCAGTCCAGCTCGCCACTGTGCCAACGGTGCAGCAAGTCTGCCAGGCAGTGCGACTCACGACTGGCCATCAACACTACGCGTTTCTTCTGCGCAGAATCGGTGACCCGCCAATCCATCGAGAACTCGCGGGCAATCGGTGCAAAAGCCTGACGAAACGCGGCCAAATCAAACGGCAGGGAATCGGCGCGAATTTCATGGCGCATAAAGAACCAGCCGCTGTGGCTGTCCGAATGATGGCTTGCCTCAGTAATCCAACCGTTATAGGTCGCGAGAAAATTACTAACCTTGGCGACAATACCAACGCCGTCCGGACAGGCTATGACCAGGCGAAAAGTACGCATGCAAAAAACTCCGGTACGTGTGCAAAGGTGGGCATTCTAGGGGCTGTTGCCGTTTGATTGCGAGCCACGTTACGGCAAGAGTCGTTCCCCAACTGGCGCAGCCTTGTCTCGCGCAATAACAAACTGCGCGCCAGCCTTGCAGGAAACGGCAACAGACAACGACCAGCGCAGCAGCAAACTGCAGTATCAGTGAGCCAACCACAGGCCTGGCACATCCACAATTATTGATAACTGCAAGCGCGCGACAGTCACCCCGAAACAACCGTACCGAGCAATTATCTTCAGTATCTCAACTGACACAATTAAACCCATTACACACAAGCGCACGCGGGATAAGCGAACCTTATCCGCTAGAAAAATCTGCCCTAACGAACTGCCCAGCATCCCTAACAAGGCATATTTACTCGCAATAAGTGTCGCAGTAATGAGCCATTTGCACTTCTTGACATACATTCAATAGCGACAAGTTGATATAAAAAGCGTTCTCCATATTTACTTGCGCAAGATGTCTGACTAGTATTGCCAAACGAACACATCGTCCACCCGAACACTTTAGGAAACGTCAATGTCCCTGATTAACGAATACCGCGCCACAGAAGAAGCCATCAAAGAACTTCAAGCTCGCCTGCAAAGCATGTCGGCTGACGACAAGCTGCAGAAAGAACTGGAATTTGAAGGCAAGCTGCGCGCACTGATGGCTGAGTACCAAAAATCCCTGCCGAGCATCATTGCCATTCTCGACCCGGAAGCCAAAAGCAGCAAAGTAGCCCGCGCCAGCAAAACCACCACTACCAAGCGCGCCCGCAAGATCAAGCAATACAAGAACCCGAACAGTGGTGAAGTGATTGAAACTAAAGGTGGCAATCACAAGGTTCTGAAAGAGTGGAAAGCCAAGTGGGGCTCCGATGTAGTTGAAAGCTGGGTTACCCTGCTCGACTAATCGCACCACCCGCACAATAAAAAACGCCAGCTTGCTGGCGTTTTTTATTGCCTGAAGAATGACCCTATCTACAGCTGCAAGCGTTGCTGCAATTGCTGCCCATAGGCTTGCCAAGCCAACAGAATGGTTTGCTCACTGGCAGATGCATTGATCAGTGCATCACTCAGGGCGCTATTGAAGTCCGCCAGGGTATTGGGCGCCCCGTACTGAGGATCACGTAAACGCTGCTGGCAAAACTGTAACCATTGCTGTGCTTCAGCATTTGACAGGGTGTCAGCAAAGTTGCGCGCACGGTAACGAAACAGTAATTCACTCAGGCGCTGCTCATCAAACGGCCACACCGCCCGCGCCAATTCTTGCGGATCGGCCCGACGAACTTGCTCGCATAAACGCCGGTCACGCTCACCGAAAAAGCCGTCATACAGTTGCTGCTCCGGGTCTTGACTGGGAACAAATGCCTCTTCGCCATAAACCGCCGGGAGCTTGTCTCGCCAAAGTGATTGACTGTCACGCAGCAAAGTCGCGCGTTGTTGCATGAGTGTCATATCCAGTTGCAAGCGCTGTTTATCTTCTTCACGTAATACGCTTAACGGCGCCAATACCGGGCACCGATTAACGTGCAATAACTTCAATGGAATGGGCAGTTCATCAGCAGCCAACTCGTCGCGACGGGTGTACAGGCGCTGACGCAGGGTTTCGCTGTCCAGATCGAGTAATACCGCCGGATCAAGGTGCAAATCGCAGACGATCAGGGCATTGCGATTGCGCGGATGCCAGGCCAGCGGCAGCACCACCGCCAGATAATGCCGCGCCCCAGCAAAGCGCCCAGACACATGCAGCAGCGGCTTGAGCAATTCGATCTGCTCCAACACCCGCGGCTTACTGCGCTGCTTATAAAGAAACTCGTAGAGCTTCGGCTGCTGGCTGCGCACCAACCGCGCAAGAGCAATGGTCGCCCGCACATCGGCCAGCGCATCGTGAGCTTGGCCATGGTCGATACCATTAGCCGCAGTGAGGCGCTCCAACTTGAGGCTGACACGCCCATCTTCTTGCGGCCAATTAATCCCCTCAGGGCGCAAGGCATAGGCGGTGCGCAACAGATCAATTAGATCCCAGCGGGTGTTGCCGCCCTGCCACTCGCGACCATAGGGGTCGAAGAAGTTGCGATACAGGCTGTAGCGCGTCACTTCGTCATCGAAGCGCAAACTGTTGTAACCCGCGCCACAGGTGCCCGGCACGCTCATCTCAGCATGCAGGCGCGTCATAAACTCGCCCTCAGACAAACCCCGCTCAGCCAGGCGCTGCGGGGTGATGCCGGTAATCAGACACGCCATGGGATGGGGCAGGATGTCGTCGCTGGGCCGGCAATACAGATTGAGCGGTTCGCCAATCTCATTCAGCGCCTCGTCGGTGCGAATGCCAGCCACCTGCAGTGGGCGATCACAGCGCGGGTTGATGCCGGTAGTTTCGTAGTCATACCAGAAGATGCTGGGCGTCACGGCGAAGTCCTGAATAGATGAACCGCGCCAGTCTAGCAGGCGCAAAAGCCTAGCAAACGCACAGTCCAGAGCACGCGGCTTGCCGCCGAGTTACTGATACCGCTAGCATCGCGGTTTATCTGACGCAGTCTGCCGATGCCCTCCATAGCCACCCCCTCCCGATTCCAGGCCAGCCCCGCGCCCAGCGAGCTGCTGGACACCCGCTATAAAGTGGAAACCCCGGAAGGCATCGACCTGATTTTGCGCCCCGCCAGCCTGCTGCCACGCGCGCTGGCGTTTGCCGTCGACCTGGCCATTCGCGGCCTGCTGCTGGGCCTGCTGTTTGTCGCCTTTGCCCTGCTCGGCAAGCTGGGCAAAAAACTGTTGGGCCTGCGCGTGGTGCATGACGACGGCACGCCCGTCGGCTGGGCCGCTTCCCTGACCCGTAACCTGCTGCGTTTTGTCGATTTTTTACCATTCGCCTATGGCCTGGGCATTCTTAGCTGCCTCAATCACCCAGCGTTTAAGCGCCTCGGCGATCTGGCCGCTGGCACCCTGGTGGTTTACCAGGAAACGCCGAGCCCGCGCCCTCCTCTGCCGCCAGCCGAGCCACTGCCTGAACCTTTCGCCCTGAGCCTGGATGAGCAACGAGCAATCCTGGCCTTTGCCGAGCGCCAAGGCAGCTTGTCCGATGAGCGCCGCCAGGAAGTCGCCGCTCTGCTGGCTGAGCCGTTGCAGGTCGCACCCGAGCAGGCACAAGCCCAGCTCAACGGTATCGCCCGCGGCATGTTGGGGCCGACATGAAGCAGAGCCAGTTTGAAAGCCGCCATCAAAGCGACTGGCACGTATTTGCCCAGCAGCTGCAAGCCCTGGAACGGGGCAAAAGCAAACCCCAACACGTGGATGAATTTGCCGGCCGTTATCGCCACCTGTGCCAACACTTGGCCCTGGCCGAAGCACGCGGTTACAGCAGCCTGTTGGTGGAGCAACTGCAGCAACTGGTGATGCGCGGCCATCAGCAGCTGTACCGCCATCGCAGTCCCTTGGGCGCCAACCTGATTCGCTTCGTGCTCGGCGGCTTTGCCCAGTTGGTGCGCCGCGAATGGCGCAGCCTGCTGACCGCCAGCCTGTTGTTCTACGGCAGCCTGCTGGGCATGGGCTTATTGGTCTACCTGTTTCCCGAGCTGGTCTACAGCGTGGTCGACCCCGAGCAGGTCAACCAGATGGAAGCCATGTACGACCGCGACGCCTCACGCCTGGGGCGCTTTGGCGAACGGGACTCCGGCGATGACTGGGTGATGTTCGGCTACTACATCATGAACAACATCGGCATCGCCTTTCAGACCTTTGCCAGCGGCCTGCTGTTTGGCCTGGGCAGCCTGTTCTTCCTGTTTTTCAACGGCCTGATGATCGGTGCAGTGGCCGGCCACCTGACCCAGATCGGCTCAGGAGAGACGTTCTGGTCGTTCGTCATTGGCCACGGTGCCTTCGAGCTGACCGCTATTACCTTGGCCGGTGCGGCCGGCCTCAAGCTCGGCTGGGCGCTGCTCGCACCCGGTCGCTGGCCACGCAGCGAAGCCTTGCGCCTGGCCGCACGGCAAAGCGTGCAACTGGTGGCCGGCGCCATCCTGTTGCTGCTGCTGGCTGCCTTTGTCGAAGCCTACTGGTCGTCGATGACCAGCATCGGCAGCAGCAGCAAATTTGCCGTTGGCACCGGCCTGTGGCTTCTGCTGGCGAGTTACTTCGCCCTCGCCGGACGAGGTCGCCATGCGCCTGACTGACGCCAGCGTAACCATCCGCCCGCGCAGCGCCTGGGAGGCCTGCGACCTCGGCGTGCTGCTGGCGCGCCGGCATGCCGGGTTGCTGACCGCCAGTTGGGCGCTGCTGACCCTTCCGGTGTTTGTCCTCTGCAGCGCGCTGCTCTGGCAACAACCGAGCCTGGCCATGCTGCTGTTCTGGTGGCTAAAGCCGTTGTACGAACGCCTGCCGTTGCACATTCTCTCGCGTGCCCTGTTTGGCGCCACCCCCACCCTCAAGCAGGCATTCCAAGCACTGCCCAGTCTGCTCAAGCCGCAACTGTTGGCCAGCCTGACCTGGCGACGCCTGAGCCTGACCCGCAGCTTCGACCTGCCGGTGCTGCAGCTCGAAGGCCTCAACGGCCAGGCACGCAGCCAACGCCTGATTGTCCTCAGCCAGCGCGACGCGCGTCCGGCCACCTGGCTGACCATCATCGGCAGCCATGTGGAAATGGCCCTGTGGCTGGGCATGCTCAGCCTGCTGTACCTGTTGTTGCCACAACAGTGGGAGCTGGACTGGAGCTGGAACAACCTGATCGAGCCAGACAGCGGCAGCTGGCTGTGGCTGGAGCACCTGTCCAACCTGCTGTACGCCCTGCTGCTGATCATCTGGGAGCCGGTCTATGTGGCCTGCGGTTTCAGCCTCTACCTGAACCGCCGCAGTGCCCTCGAAGCCTGGGACATCGAACTGGCCTTCCGTCGTCTGCGCCAGCGCCTGGGCGGCATTGCCTCAATCGCGCTGCTGGTCTGTGGCCTGTTCCTGCTACCGCCAGCACCATCGGCCTGGGCAGCCCCCGACGAGGCCAGCGCCAGTTGCCCGCTGCCCATGCCCGAGGCACCAGGCCCCGAGGCCGCGCGCCTGCTTCAGCAACCCCTGAACAGCCAAGCCGCGCAGAGCGCGATCAAGCAATTGCTTGAGCAGCCGCCCTTCGAACACAGCGAGAGCGTGACCCGCTGGCGCTTTGCCGAGGAGGCCAGCGACAAGCCAGACGACGCAGCCAGCGCCAGCAATCTGGGCGAAGCCCTCAAACACCTGCTCGAACTGATGGGCCTGATGGACGGTTTCAAAACGCTGGCCCTGGCCCTCGAAGTGCTGCTGTGGACGGCCCTGTTCAGCCTGCTATTGATCCTCGCCTGGCGTTACCGCGACTGGTTGCGCACCTTCGGCGCCCGCCTGCAACGCCCAAGCAAAACCCCAACAACCGCCCCAACCCAACTGTTTGGCCTGCAACTGGCGCCACAAAGCCTGCCGGACGACATCGCCGGCAGTGTCGAAGCGCTGTGGGCCGAACAGCCGCGCGAAGCCCTCGGCCTGCTTTACCGCGCCCTGCTCAGCCGCCTGCTGCATGATCACCAGTTACCGCTAAAAAGCTCCCACACAGAAGCCGAGGTCTTGCAGCTCACCCTGCAATTACAACACGCCGAGCTCAGCCGCTTCGCCCAGGTATTGACCCGCCACTGGCAGAACCTGGCCTACGGCCACCAACTGCCGCCGGCCAGCCTCAAGCGTGGCCTGTGCGAAGCCTGGCGCCGACTGTGCACGCCACAGGTGCCGGCATGAACCGGCGCCTGGGCTTCTTTCTCGGCGCCGGCCTGGTGCTGCTACTCGGCTTGCTCGGCAGCTATGTGCTGTCGCAAGTCACGCCCTATCAGGATGTGGTCAAACACGGCCCAGCGCCCGAGGCGCGCGCTAATCCGTATTTGGCTGCCGAACACTTTCTGCGCAATCAGGGCCGTAAAGTGCAGCGCGCCGACAGCCTGCAAAGCCTGGCGCAACTGCCCGCCACTGGACAGGTCCTGCTGCTACTGGGCTCACGGGAGCAGATGACACCCAAACAGACCGAGCGTTTGCTGGCCTGGACGCGCCGAGGCGGACACCTGCTGGTGGTGGCCGAAACCCTTTGGGACAAAGACAAGAACAGCAGCGGCGACCTGCTGCTCGACCCGCTGGGCATTCAGCAATATATGAGTGACGAGCTCGACGAGGACAGCGAAGCCGACACTGCCAAGGACACCAACGCGGCGGCCGACACGGAACCCAGCGACGAAACAGCTGCCGCTGCCAGTCCAACTAAAGATGCCAAGCAAGATCCCGCGCCCGCCGTCGACCTGACCCAGCTGTACCTGGAAAACGAAGACGCCCCGGCCTATATCGACTTCGCTACCGACTACCACCTGTTCGACTCCAAAGACCTGGCCCACGCCTGGGCCACCACCGCCGACACCACCCAAACGCAGCAAC
>NKIE01000132.1 GCA_002256055.1 Pseudomonas sp. PGPPP3
TTGGTAATCACGGACATCATGATCAGCCCAGGAACGATGTAGTCCATGTAGCTAAAGCCATCCATATCACCGATCTGTCGGCCAATCAGGTTGCCGAAGATGACGAAATACAAGGCCATGGTGATGCCCGGGGGCAGCAACGTCTGCGGCCAGATGCGAGTGAAACGACGTATTTCCCGGTAAACAATGGTTTGCAGGGCGATCAGATTGGCGCGCAGTTCGCTGTTAATTAAGTCAGTGCTCATACGCTCGCCTCGGCCAGGTTTTTCTCTACCAGGGAGACAAACAACTCCTCCAGCCGATTGGTTTTATTGCGCAAGCTCAGCACCTCGACGTTCTGACTGGCCAGTTGGCGAAACAGCTCGGTGATGCCCTGGCTTTTTTCCACCTGCACCTCCAGGGTGTGGGCATCGAGCATCTGCGCCGGATAGCCAAGCAATTGCGGCGGCACCAACTGCGCGTCTTTGAGGTCGAGCAGCAAGGTTTCAACGTGCAGCTTGCCCAGAAGCTCACGCATGCTGGTGTTCTCGACAATTCGCCCGTGGTCGATGATGCCGATATTGCGGCACAGCTGCTCAGCCTCCTCCAGATAATGGGTGGTGAGGATGATGGTGATCCCTTGCTCGTTAAGTTCGGTCAGAAAGCTCCACATCGAACGGCGCAGCTCGATATCCACCCCGGCGGTTGGCTCATCGAGAATCAACAGGCGCGGCTGATGCACCAGCGCGCGAGCGATCATCAAACGGCGCTTCATGCCCCCGGAAAGCATCCGCGACGGCACATCGCGCTTATCCCACAAGCCCAACTGCGTCAGATACTGCTCGGCACGCGCCTTGGCCAGCTTCGACGGGATGCCGTAATAGCCCGCTTGAGTGGTGACTATATCGAAAGTTTTCTCGAACTGATTGAAGTTGAATTCCTGTGGCACCACGCCTATGGAGCGCTTGAGCGCCGACGGCGAGCGGTCGAGATCATGGCCAAAGACATTTACCGTGCCCCCGGTTTTGTTGACCAAGGTCGAGAGAATTCCGATGGTGGTGGATTTGCCAGCCCCGTTAGGGCCCAGCAAGGCAAAAAAATCACCTTCAGCCACGTCCAGATCAATGCCCTTGAGGGCCTGAAAGCCATTGCCGTAGGTTTTGGTCAGCTGCCGGATGGACAGAGCAGGATGCATAACGTGCACGCGCCGAAAAGAAGGGAGTCTTTAGATAAGGGCACTTGCAGCCAAATGCAACTCAGCAACGGCGAATAAGCCTGCACGATGCAGGCAACCCGTTAAACCAACGCGCCCGCCTCACACTGTAAGTCACCACCCAGACTCAGCGCTTCATCATTGAAAAAGTGCGGATAACAGACCGCCAGATGACCGAAAAACAGCTCCAGCGGCAACTCGGCGAATTGGCCGTGGTCTTGCAGATATTCCATATAGCGCTCTCCCTGCTGATTACAGGGATGGAACACGCTGTCATTAAGGCCATCGAACGCTAACGGCTCAACCTTGAATACCCGACACAACGCCAGATTGAACGCTGGGGTTGCCTTGACCCAGCGCCCCTCCAGATACAGCTCGGTGTAACCATGCATGGCAAACACCTCGCTGCGCAGCAGCGCCAGCAAGCGTGGCGTCGCCAAATGGTTACGCACATCAGCCAGCCCAATCCGCGCAGGAATGCCACAGTGCCGGGCACAAGCTGCCAGCAACAACGCCTTGGGCACGCAATAACTCTCGCCTGCGCTCAGCGCATGACTGGCCTTAAGCGTTTGCGGGTCTCGGCTGAAGGTATAGGGGTTGTAGCGCACCTGATCACGCACGGCGTAATAGAGACTGACAGCCTGTTCACGCAGATCATCACTGACGCCGCGGTTGCGCTCGGCAAATGCGATGACGTCAGGATGATCACTGTCGATAAACGGGCCTGGCTGCAGATACTCATCCACGGCAAGCGCTCCTCAGCAAATGGACTATCAGTCTAACCAGCCCCCGCGCCGAGGGTTAACGCCGAACACGCCAGGCTTGCCAGCCATTGCGCCAATCGCACGGCGCACGGCAAACAGGACAGCTGCCAGCTAGCCGCCTATACTCGCGCGCTTGATTTTTTTGCAGAGGACTGCCCCATGGCCACCACCTATCTCGATCACCACCTTGCCCTGCTGGCACACCTGCGCGGCATTCTGGTTGCCCTCGGCGATGCCGAGCAGGTACCTGAAGAAAATCACGCCCTATTCCTTGAGCGTTTCGACGAACTGCTGACGCAACTCCCCGCCTCGCCAGATGAAAACCTCTACCTGGGCCAAGACCTGATCTGCCAGATCATCCACCGCTACCCGCAAATTGCTCACCTGGTGCCTCGCGACCTGCTGTGGTTCTTTGGCGGCGACTGCCTGCATTACATGCCCGATGAAGAGCTGCAAATGTTCCAGGCCCTGGACGAGCGCCGCTACGAAGCCGCGCAGAACGACGAACCCTTTGACTGGAACCAGGAAAAACAGCTGCTGAGCTTGTCGACACAAGGCATCCAGCACTGACCCACCGCACTTAAAAGGAAAAAGCCCGCCCGGGAAACCGGCGGGCTTTTTTCTTGAACGATTAAATTGCACAAACAAAAACGCCGCTCAATGAGCGGCGTTTTTGTGAATATGGAGCGGGAAACGAGACTCGAACTCGCGACCCCGACCTTGGCAAGGTCGTGCTCTACCAACTGAGCTATTCCCGCAATATGGCGTCCCCTAGGGGACTCGAACCCCTGTTACCGCCGTGAAAGGGCGGTGTCCTAGGCCACTAGACGAAGGGGACGAAACCTCTTTCCGCAAGGCCTTTCACCTTTCAACCCTTCCGGCTTCAGCGTTTCGCTTTTGGCTTTCCGCTTGAAGTGGCGCGCATTCTATGGAGCTCTCGAAGAGTCGTCAACCCCTGAGTTAATCTTTTTTAAATCAATGACTTCTAGGCATAAACAGACCTAGCGCTATGAGCAACAGAGCGAAGGCACTACACTCAAGCGAAAATCACTTGCATGAGGCTCTAGCGGTGTCACCACTTGTCATAACCCTGCTGATTGCAGTCGGCATCTTTCTTCTGATCGCTATCGCCTATATCAACCACATGCTGGAAAGCAGCAAGCTGGAAAAGGCCCGCCTTAAAGCCGACCTCACCGACCGTGCGCGCCGTAACCGCAGCGTTTCGGACAATCTGCCAGGTCAACTGATGACCCCCCCACTGAAACTGCTGCTTAGCCGTCTAGAACTGCAAGCCAGCGATCAGTTGCTGCCGCTGGACAAAACCAATAGCGAACTGCGCAACCGCATTTCGGAGCTGCGAGATCAGGTCAACAAGAACGAACTGATCACTATCGAAAACCCTGTGCAGCCCATTAATACCGAGGCCAAAGCCAAGGAAGTGCGCTTCATCCTGGAAAACCTGCACAGCCAAATCAGCCGTTCGGCCCAGGAAGGCTTGCTGAAAGCCAATGAGGCCAAACACTGGAATAAAGAAATCCAGCACATGCTGTGCCTGCTGCACATCGACTTCTTCAACAATCTCGGCCAGCAAGCCCTGCAAAAGGGCCTGCCAGGTCAAGCTCGGCTAGCGTT
Organism: Pseudomonas sp. PGPPP3; assembly: GCA_002256055.1. Classification (GTDB taxonomy): domain Bacteria; phylum Pseudomonadota; class Gammaproteobacteria; order Pseudomonadales; family Pseudomonadaceae; genus Aquipseudomonas. The sequence goes on from NKIE01000132.1 coordinate 3,589, forward strand.
TGAACGCGGCGTGCAGTACCTGCGCAAACAACCTGAGCAGGGCAAATACCAGGCGCAACTGGCACAACTGGAAAACCATTTAAACCGCGCCAACGCCATGGTGCTGGAAACCAGCAAGCCCGCCGAGAATGAAATCAATCAGCTGACCGAAGGTCTCAAGGACCTGGACGAAGAAGACAGCTGGAAGAAAAAGAGCTTCTAAAGCCCCCGCCTCCTCTACCTGACAACCAAGGATTACCCATGAGCCTGATCGTCTACGGTGCCCCCCTATCACCCTTCGTACGCAAACTGCGGTTATTTCTTGCAGAGAAGGGCCTGGAGTATCAACTGGAGATCATCACGCCGTTCGGCCAGCCCGAGTGGTACCGCGAGCTCAGCCCACTGGGACGCATTCCAGCACTGAAGGACGGCGACTTCGCCTTGGCCGACTCCAGCGTGATCTGTCACTACCTGGAAGAGAAACACCCTGACCTGGAGCCGCTCTATGGCAGCACGCCCGAGCAGCGCGCCAGGATCAACTGGCTGGAAAAATACGCTGACTACGAACTTGCGCCGCTGACCACCTTTGCCGTCTTCCGCAACCGCGTCTTGAAGCCGACCATGCAGCAACCGTGTGACGAGGCCGCCGTGCAAAGCGCACTGCACGACAAGCTGCCCGCCCACTTCGACTACCTGGAAAAAACCTTGGGCAGCGCCGACTACTTCGTCGACAACCGCTTGAGCATGGCGGACCTGGCAATTAGCTGCCAATTGATCAACCTTGAGCATGGCGGCGAACACGTGAACAGCCAACACTGGCCGCAACTGGCCGCCTTGCTTGAGCGCATCAAGGTGCGCCCCAGCGTGCAAGCCGTGCTGCCTGGAGAACAGCGGACACTGGCCAAGCTCAGCGGCAACGTTTAAGAAGTTACAGATAACACGCTATTGCGCCCGGCAACCCATCCGCTTTACTGACCAGCAAGCTAAGCGCTCACCCTTGATAGGCTTGGCATTGGATGGCCTATGCTTCAAGCGCCCACACTGAAAGGCCCCAGCACGCCCCATGGACATCCCACTCATCCGTCGCCTGTCATTCAAACAGGCCAGCATAACGGTGCTGGTGGCCTTTATTCTTGGGACCTTACTGAGCTTGCTGCAGGTCAGCATCGACTACACAGACGAAGACGCCTCGATTGACCGCGAAATTCGCGCACTGTTAGAAATCAGCCGCACCCCAGCCACACGCATCGCCTACAACATCGACGCGGAACTGGCCCACGAGCTAGTGCTCGGCCTCCTCAATTCACCGGCCATCGTCCGCGCTGAAATTCTCGACAACAGCGGCGCCAGCCTGGCCAGTGTCAACCGCCCCCGCCAGGAGAGCCGCTACCGCCTGGTCAGCGACTTTCTGTTTGGCAGCGAGCGCCACTTCAACTTACCCCTGTTCACCGACCACGCTCCGCGTGAGGCCCTGGGGCAATTGCGCCTGGAAGTCGACACCTTTACCTTTGGCAGCCACTTCCTCGGCCGCGCACTGCTGACAATGGCCACCGGCTTTGTCCGCAGCCTGCTGCTGTCGCTGATTCTGCTGGTGCTGTTCTACTTCATGCTGACCAAGCCCTTGACCAGCGTTATTCGCGCCATCAGCGAACGTGACCCCAGCGCCCCTGGCCGCCAAAAGCTGCAGTGCCCGCCCGGCCATGAGCAGGACGAAATTGGCGTGCTGGTCGAGGTCACCAACCAGCAACTCAGCGACATTGCCAAACAGATCGACCGCCGCCTGGCCGCCGAAGAGCGCCTGACCCAGTACCTTGGCGAGCTGGAAAGCATTATTTCCACCCGCACCACCGAACTGAAAGCCAGCAATGCACGCCTGACCCATTCCAACCAGGAGCTGGAGAAATCGCGCAGCAATGCGTTGCAAATGGCTCAGGCCCGTGCCGTGTTTCTGGCCAGCATGAGCCATGAAATTCGCACCCCTTTGAGCGGCCTGCTGGGCATGCTGGCCCTGACCCTAGACGGCCCTCTGAATGCTGAGCAACGACAGCAATTAAGCATTGCCAACGACTCGGGAACCGTTCTGCTGGAGCTGCTCAACGACATCCTTGACCTATCCAAAATCGAAGCTGGGCAACTGCAACTGGAAGATATCCCCTTCGACCCAACCAAGCTGGCCGAGGAAACAGCAAGCCTGTTGTCACAGAGCGCCGCCAGTGACGTGGAGCTGACCTGCCTGATTGACCCGCAGCTACCAAGCCTGGTCCTTGGCGACCCCACTCGCGTTCGGCAAATCATCAGCAACTTGCTGTCCAACGCCCTGAAGTTCACCCACAGCGGCCGCGTCGACCTGCGCCTCAGCGCCAGCCCAAACGGCATACGCATTTGCGTGCAGGACACTGGCATTGGCATCAGCACCGAGCAGCAGGCCAAAATATTCCAGCCCTTCACCCAGGCCAATGTCGGCACTACCCGCCAGTACGGCGGCACCGGCCTTGGACTGACGCTAACCCGCACCCTATGCAAAGCCATGCATGGCCAGCTTAGCCTGACGTCGGAAGAGCACCGCGGCAGCCTGTTCTGCGTCGATCTCCCCTTGCCTGAACAGCAACCCGCCACAGCTCCACGCCCCCTACAAGGACACGTGCTCGCCGTGCTTGATGCACACAGCGGCCTCGCCGAACTGCTGGCCGACCTACTGCCTAGCTGGGGACTGCACTATCAGCTGAGTGACGAACAAAGCACCCCGCAATACAGCAGCGCAGACGTGCTGATAAGCACCGATCCGGCGCATCTGAGCGAATTACGCCACCAGTGCAACGCGCCGCTGGTGCTGGTATGCCGTTACAGCGACTTCCTCAACCCCGAGCAGGCCCGCGCGCTGGCGCCTTTCAGCCAACTGGCCCGCCCCGTAACCCGCCAACAGCTGCAACAGGCCATCAGCCAAGCCCTTCAGCAACAGCCTAGCGCTCAACCCACGGCCTTATCACCAACATCCACAGCGGCGCCGCAGCACAATACGATCTTGTTGGTTGAAGACAACCCGGTGAATCAACTGGTCGCCCGAGGCATGCTGGCAAAACTTGGTTATCAGGTGCTACTCGCCACCCAAGGCGAAGAAGCCCTGACCTGCCTGGCCAACGAAGCTGTGGATTTGGTCTTGATGGATTGCAATATGCCAGTGATGGACGGCTACGAAGCCACCCGCCGCATTCGCCAAAATGCGGCCTGGGAGCACCTGCCGATTATTGCCCTGACGGCCAACGCAATGGCCGACGAGCGCGAGCGCTGTCGCGCCGCCGGCATGGACGACTACCTGGCCAAACCGTTTCGCATGGAGCAGCTAGCCGCTCTACTCAAACAATGGCTGACCCTCAAGGCAGCGCCATAAGGCGCGTCAGCAAGCCACTGAGTTGCCCACGCAGCGCTTCAAGCTCTTCCAGCGAAGCCCCGCTGTCACACAGCAAACCTGCCCGCAAAGGCAGCACCTTGGCGCGCAAGGTCTGGCCGGCTGCCGTCAGACGCAGATGCACTTCGCGCTCATCGTGACTGGCGCGCTGACGCAGCACCAAACCCAACTGTTCCAGACGCTTAAGCAGCGGCGTCAGGGTGCCGGAGTCGAGCAGCAAGCGCTCGCCCAACGCCTTCACTGTCGGCTGCGTGGGCGGCGTGTCCTGCCACTCCCACAGCACCAACATGGCCAGGTACTGCGGATAGGTCAGACCCAGCTGATCAAGCATCGGCTTATAGGCTCGGGTCACGGCCCGGGAGGCGGCGTAGAGCTTGAAGCACAACTGGTTATCCAGCAGCAGCGTCACCTCATCTGCCAGTGGCTGCTGACTCATTGCAGCAAGGCTTCAATCTC
>NKIE01000133.1 GCA_002256055.1 Pseudomonas sp. PGPPP3
ATGGGGTTTCGATACGGCGTTGCAGCAGGTTGACCAGCAGCAACAGGACGAAGGAGACCACCAGCATCAACACGCCGATGGCGGTGGCGCCGGTGTAGTCGTACTGGTCGAGCTTGACCATGATCAGCAGCGGCAGGATCTCGGTTTTCATTGGCATATTGCCGGCGATAAAGATCACCGAACCGTACTCGCCCACGCCACGGGCAAAGGCCAGGGCAAAGCCCGTCAGCCAGGCCGGCAGCAGGGCCGGCATGAGGATGTGGCGAAACACCTGCAACGGCTTGGCGCCCAGGCAGGCGGCGGCTTCCTCAACCTCGCGTGGGATGTCCGCTAGCACCGGCGGCACCGTACGGACCACGAAGGGCAGGGTGACGAAGGTCAGCGCCAGGGTGATGCCCAGCGGGCTGTAGGCGATTTTAAAACCCAGGTCGGTGGCAAATTGGCCGATCAAACCGCTGGGCGCATACAGCGCCGTCAGGGCGATACCGGCCACGGCAGTGGGCAGGGCGAAGGGCAGGTCGATCATCGCGTCGATGATCTTGCGACCGGGGAAGGTGTAACGTACCAGCACCCAGGCCAGCAGGGTACCGATCAGGCCATTCACCAGGGCTGCGTAGAAGGCGGTGCTGAAGCTCAGCTTCAGTGCAGCCAGTACCCGCGGGGCGCTGATGATGGTGATGAATTGGCTCCAGCTGAGATCGCTGGTTTTCAGAAACATGGCACCCAGCGGAATGAGCACCAACAGGCTGAGGTACACCAGGGTGTAACCCAGCGTCAGCCCGAAGCCGGGTATGACGGGGGAAATGCGGCGAGACATGGACTGTCCTTATTCTGCGTTGGAACGCTTGAGTCAGAGCTTTAAGTTCGTAGTTCGCAGGATGGGTATCGCGTCGCTCAACCCATCCTACGTTTGCTCTGTGGGCTTACTGCGCCGAGTAGATCTGGTCGAAAATGCCACCATCGTTAAAGAACTTCGGTTGGGCGGTTTTCCAGCCGTTGAAGTCCTTGTCGATGGTCACCAGCTTCAGGCTCGGGAACTGCTTGGCGTACTCGGCGGCAACGGCTTCGTTGCGTGGGCGGTAGAAGTTCTTCGCCGCGATGCGCTGACCTTCTTCGCTGTACAGGTACTGCAGGTAGGCTTCGGCGACCTTGCGGGTGCCTTTCTTGTCGACGTTTTTATCGACTACAGCCACCGGTGGTTCGGCCAGGATCGACAGGCTTGGCGCAACGATTTCAAACTTGTCGCCGCCTTGCTCTTTCAGAGCCAGGAAGGCTTCGTTTTCCCAGGCCAGCAGCACGTCACCGATGTTGTTGTTAACGAAGGTGATGGTCGAACCGCGAGCACCGGTGTCCAGTACTGGCACGTTTTTATACAGCTGCTGCACGAACTCTTGGGCCTTGGCTTCGCTGCCGTATTTCTGCTGGGCGTAGGCCCAGGCGGCAAGGAAGTTCCAGCGTGCACCGCCGGAGGTTTTTGGGTTCGGGGTGATCACTTCAACGCCCGGCTTGACCAGGTCATCCCAGTCCTTGATGCCTTCCGGGTTGCCCTTGCGTACCAGGAACACGATGGTCGAGGTGTACGGCGTGCTCGATTGCGGCAGGCGTGTTTGCCAGTCTTCCGGGATCAGTTTGCCGAGCTTGTACAGCTCGTCGATATCGCCAGCCAGGGCCAGGGTTACAACGTCAGCTTTCAGGCCATCGATCACCGCCCGGGCTTGTTTGCCCGAACCGCCGTGGGATTGCTGAAAGGTCACGGCTTCGTTGCCGGCGGCGGTCCAGTGTTGGTTAAAGGCCTTGTTGTACTCGGTATACAGCTCACGAGTCGGGTCGTAGGACACGTTGAGCAACGTGGTTTCGGCCAACACAGGGGTGGCGAACAGGGCGGCGGTCAGCAGGGACAGGCTTAGCTTGCGAATGGACATGTGAATCTCCTCTGCGTGCGGCATTGGCGGCACGGCTCATCTGTTTTGGGGTGTTGCTGTGGCGTAGTTGCGTTGCGGGTTAGCGACACATTCGGCGGCGACAGCGATACAGATGGGGAGTTGCGTTGAGGTGCGTGGTCATGGTCGTGCTCTTCTTCTTGGTTGGCTCGGGGTCATGTCACGCCCTCTGGTGGTCCAGTCGGGCGACGGTACTGCGGTGTTTCAGGCCTGGCGGTTGTTATTGCCTTGCAGGCGGATTTTTTCTTTACGTTCGATCTGCACGATCTGGCCGTTATGGACGGTGATTTCTACCGAGCCAAAACGCAGGTTGCGCAGGGCCGTCTGGATTTCTTGCAGGATGCTGGCTTCATCGCTGCCATCGATTTTTTGAAGAGTTGCGCTCATTTTGCTCTGCTCCTTGCGGTTGCCGCTCGGCGGGTTAGCGGCATGGGGCAGATACTAATCAGGCTTTATTATTTCCAAAAAGACTGTTTAGTAATTTTAATATAACCAAAATCTTATTTTTGATGGGTGCATAGCAGCAGAACGGACTGAAGAGGGGTCCAAAGGACTGTCACAGGCGTGGAGGCCTGCTGGGGGAGTGGCGCTTGCCAAATAAAAAGCCGCGCAGACCATTGAGGTGTGCGCGGCTTTTTTGTGGCCTGTGCGGCGGGCTTACGGCGCCGGGTTGGGCTGTTCGCGGTGGATGGCTTCGATGCCTTGCAGCACAGCGTCTGGCAGTTGCAGGTTGAGGCTGGCGATGTTGCTGTCGAGCTGCGCCAGGGTGGTGGCGCCGATGATGTTGCTGGTCAGGAAGTCGCGGCTGTTCACATAGGCCAGGGCCATTTGCGCCGGGTCTAGGCCGTGTTCGCGGGCCAGTTGGATATAGGCGCTGGCGGTGCGACGGGCTTGCGGGTTGTTGTAGCGCTGGAAGCGTTCGAACAGGGTCAGGCGGCCGTCGGCCGGTTGGGCGCCATTTTCGTATTTACCCGAGAGCAGGCCGAAGGCCAGGGGCGAGTAGGCCAGCAGACCGACCTGTTCGCGGATGGCGATTTCCGCCAGGCCCACCTCGAAGCTGCGGTTGAGCAGGTTGTATGGGTTCTGGATCGACACCACCCGTGGCCAGCCATGTTTGTCGGCCAGATGCAGGAAGCGGTGCACGCCCCAGGGCGTTTCGTTGGACAGGCCGATGTGGCGGATCTTACCGCTGGCCACCAGCTCGGCGAGGGCTTCGAGGGTGTCTTCAATCGGTGTGAGGTGGGCGTCGGCGTTGTGCGTATAGCCCAGTTGGCCGAAGTAGTTGGTGTGCCGGTCCGGCCAGTGCAGCTGGTAGAGGTCGATGTAGTCGGTCTGCAGGCGTTGCAGGCTGGCGTCCACGGCGGCCACCAGGTTGGCGCGGTCGAAGTGGGCGTGACCGCCGCGAATATGGCTCATGCCGTTGCCGGGTGCTGCGGCCTTACTGGCGATGATCCAGTCGCTGCGCCCGCCAAAGCGTTGCAGGTAGTTGCCGATGATGCGTTCGGTGGCGCCGGCCGTTTCGCCCTTGGGCGGTACCGGGTACATCTCGGCGGTGTCGATAAAGTTGATGCCGGCGGCCTGGGCGCGGCGGATCTGCTCGAAGCCTTCGGCTTCGTTGTTCTGTTCGCCCCAGGTCATGCTGCCCAGCGCCAGGGCGCTGACGTGCAGAGGGCTGGTGCCAAGCGGGCGGTAAAGCATGGTGAACTCCGGTGTTGGAACAATGGGGTTAGTCAGGGGGTTGTCGGCTCACGCGAAGGTGAGCCGACCAGCAAGCGGTCTACTCGGCCTCGAAGCGACTCAAGCGGCGGCGTAATTGGCTGTTTTCGGCGCGTAGCTGCTCCAGTTCATCCAGCAACTGCAGCGCCAGGGCAATGCCGGCCCATTCGATCTGCAGCTCGCCTTGCAGGCGCCGCGCGCGTTTAGCGATAACCAGGGCGTTGGCGTCGAACAGCCATTGCTCCGGGCTGGCGCCGCTGGGTTCGAGGATACCGTGCTCGATGATTTCCAGCAGCGCCGCCTGGGGCAGCTCGGCGCTCTGGCAGAACTCGTGAATGTTCAGTTGCAGGATCAGGCTGCTCATCATCACTTACTCCATTCGGCACGCGGATCGAAGGCAGCCTGTTCGGCCAGTTGCGCCCACAGTGCGCGGGTCGGCTCGTCGGCCTGGGCGGGGATGACGATCTTGAACAGTGCATACAGATCACCACGTTCGCCCAGCTTGTTCATCAAGCCCTTGCCCTTGATGCGTAAACGCTGACCGCTCTGGCTATTGGCCGGGATGCTCAGGTGGATCTTGCCGTCCAGGGTCGGCACCGTGACCTTGCTGCCCAGCGCCGCTTCCCAGGGCGCCAGCGGCACGGTGAGGATCAGGTTGTGCGCCTCGACATCGAACAGTGGATGCGGCACCAGGCGAATGATCAGGTACAGGTCACCATTTGCCGCGCCGCCCAGGCCCGGTGCGCCCTGGCCCTTGAGGCGGATGCGCTCGCCGTTGCTGACGCCGGCGGGAATCTTCACATTCAGGGTCTTGCTGATGGCCGCCAAGGGCTGGCCGTCGGCGCTGTATTGCGGCAACTGGAAGGCGATTTTCTTGGCCTCATCCGCCAGGGTTTCTTCCAGCAGAACCGGCAACTCCATTTCCACGTCTTGTCCTCGGCGGGCACTTTTTCGGCCTGGGCCTTGGCTGCGCCCGGCGGCGCCAAACAGCGATTCAAAAAAGTCGGAATAGTCGCGCCCGCCGCCCATCTCATCGGCAAAACCGCCATTGCCGCGCGGCTGCCAGCCAGGTGGCGGCTCGAACGGTCGGCCTTGCTGGGCGTATTTACGCAGCTCGTCGTACTCGGCGCGCTTCTCAGCGCTTTTCAGCACCTCGTAGGCTTCGGCGACTTCCTTGAACTGATTCTCGGCGTCTTTTTCCTTGCTGACGTCCGGGTGATATTTGCGCGCCAGCTTGCGGTAGGCGGCCTTGACCGCCTTGTCATCGGCCCCTGGCTCAAGCCCGAGTACCTTGTAGTAATCCTTGAAGTCCATCGCACTGCCCTGAGTGATTCATCCATAACGGTCTGCGCGCCAGCCAGCGCGTGCAATGTGGCAAACATGCTGCTCTGCAGACTGATATGGACGCTGCGCAGGCCTTTTGCAAGCGTGCGGGTTGGCGATCGAGCCAGAAGGTCGCTGCGCTTACTCAGGTCGAGAGGTTAAGCGCGCTAGCGCACCGACGCTGGATTGACCGGCTGCCATTGTTGCCCACAGGCCGGTCGCAATGTCGCGGCAGGCCGGATACGTTCGAGGTCGTTATGGATGACAAAAGCGAAGAGGGTGGAAGTGGCACACGCAGTGTTGCTGCTAGCCCACAGCACCGGCCAGAGCTGTATGTAGTGGTCACGCCGGGTGTTACCCATGATCGCCGCAGCAGCAAAATCCTGCCGTGGGGCGCGGCCAATCTGGTGGCTCATGGGCCTTTTTCACCGCTGCCACGGCAAGTGCAGCCGGCGAAAAGTACCAAAGTTACCCAGTTGCGTGCTCATCTGGCGGCTGTGCCGTTGGACACGCTATGAGCCATAGCCCGGACGACCCGATCAAGAACAAATGGCAGCGCGCAGAGAAAATCGCCCGCGGCAAGGCGCAGGCAACTGAAGCGCCTGAGCCGGGCGCACACCATCAGCACGCCGAGCATGGCATGCGGCGCCGCTCGGTCTTGAGCTTGGCGGACACTGTGAAGCAGATCGACAGCTTCTTCGATTTGCCATAGATGGCCTGGACAAGCCTGCGCAGCAGGGTGACCAGGCGATGATGGCTAAACGCTGGCGGGCGCTGGCCTTGTTAGTGGCGGGGCTGTGTCTGCTGTTTCTGAGTACCTGCAGCGCGTTGCCGAGCCTCGAGCACCGCCAGCCGGCGGCCAAGGCTGTTCAGCTGGACGGTGCTCACGGGCCCCTGTCGATCGCCCACAGCAAGGCAATTATTGATGCTTTGCAGGCCCGTGGCGGGCCGGGCAACACGCTGGCGCGGCACTTGACCATCGAAGAAACCATCGTCGACAGCCCGCTGACCACCGGCAACCGTGTCGAGTTGCTGCAAAATGGCCCGCAGACCTATCAGGCGATGCTCGGCGCGATTGCCACGGCGCGCGTGCACATCAACATGGAAACCTACATCTTCGATGACGATGAGGTGGGCCGTCAGTTCGCCGCCGCGCTGCTGGCTGCTCAGCAGCGCGGCGTGCGGGTCAACCTGATTCGCGACAGCGTTGGCACGCTGGGCACGCCGAGCGGGTTTTTCCAGAAGATGACCAGCGGTGGCATTGCCATTGTGCAGTTCAATCCGGTCAATCCGCTGCAAGCCAAGGCGGGCTGGCAGGTTAACCAGCGCGACCATCGCAAGTTGCTGATCATTGATGGGCGTACGGCCTTTCTCGGCGGCATCAATATCAGCAACGTGTATTCCGGCAGCTCCTTGAACTTGCGGCATAAAGCCGGAAGGTCCGGTGGTGGCTGAGTTGCAGCAATTGTTTCTCCACACCTGGGCCGCGCAAGGTGGCAGCGTGCTGTCGCCGGCGGACTATCTGCCCACGCCCGAACACGTCGGCAATGCGGTGGTGCGCGCGATTGGCAGTTCGCCGGACGACCCGTATAGCCAGATCTACGTGACCCTGATTGCGGCCCTGCGCAGTGCGCAAAGCGAGGTCTGGATCAGCAATGCCTATTTTGTCCCCGATCCACAGTTGCTCGCGGCACTCCAGCAAGCCGCCGGCCGCGGTGTCGATGTGCGGCTGTTATTGCCGAGCAGCACTGACTCCTGGCTGGTGTTGCATGCCGGCCGTGCCCACTACAGCGCGTTGCTGCAGGCCGGGGTGAAGATCTACGAACGGCGCAACGCCTTGCTGCATGTGAAGACGGCGGTGATTGATGGCGTCTGGTCGACCGTGGGCTCAACCAATCTCGATTGGCGCAGCTTCCTGCATAACCAGGAGGTCAATGCCGTGGTTCTCGGCGCCGAGTTTGGCGACAAGATGCGTTCGGCATTTGTGGCGGATCAGGCCCAGGCCACGCTGATCACCCTGGCCAGTTGGCAGCAGCGGCCCTGGAGAATACGCATCAAGGAGCAATTCGGGCATCTCTGGGAGTACTGGTTGTAATGGACGACGCCCAGTCATTTGCCCTCTGGGCCATCATCATCGGCGTCTTGCTGATCAGCATGGTGCTGTCCGGATCGCTGCTCAAACGCCTGCCCCTGAGCACGGCCATGTTGTACCTGGGCGCCGGCATCGGTCTTGGCCCGCTGGGCTGGGGCCTGCTGACGCCCAACCCGTTACTGCACCCGCTGCTGCTGGAGCGCCTTAGCGAAGTGGCGGTGCTGATCTCGCTGTTTGCCGCCGGGCTGAAGCTCGGTTTGCCGATCAGTTATCGCGCCTGGCACATGCCGCTGCGCCTGGTGTTTGTCTGCATGCCGCTGACAGTGGCACTGGTGGCGCTGATTGGCGTGTATGC
>NKIE01000134.1 GCA_002256055.1 Pseudomonas sp. PGPPP3
CGACGGCGCTGACAATACGCAGATAACCTCCTTGCATAGCATTATAGGCACTGGCCATTTGGCCCACTTCGTCGCGACTGGAGAGCGGCACACGGGCGGTCAGGTCGCCGCTCTTTTCCACCTGCAGCATCACGTCTTTAAGCGTATTGAGGTGTACTAAGAGGAAGTGGATCAACAGTTGCGAGGCGGCCAGCAATGCCAGCATCAGGACACACACCACCACGGCGTAGCTGAAAGCGCGTTCTTCGAACACCTGCAACAGAGTTGGCGCGTGGGCCAGCACGGCAAGGCGTTGGCCGTTGGCGAGATCAATTACATGGGCGCCAATCAGCGGTTCATCCGCGGCTACAACATCCCCCTCAAGATCGACCCAGCCCTGAGCACGAGCCAACTCGGCAGTGCCTGCACGGCTCGGCGTCTGGCCCTTGGCAAAGGTCAGAAGTTGCGCGCTTTGGGGCAATGCTTGCTCTGCTGGCCAACTGGCCAGTATCTGCGCCTGCTCCTGGGCCGCACTTTTAGCTGAACTGACGGCCGTTTGCTGCTCCAACTGCATGGCATAAAGAACCAACAGCAGAGTGGTCAAGAACGACACGGCATTGACTGCCCAGAACTTGTACTTGAGGGATAAATCTCGCATCCACGCGCCCATGGGTATCTTCTTCAGTTCAGAGGGTTGAGGTGCCGGATGGCAATGCGCCAGCATTCTTATACAGGACCGTTGCTGACCACTTGACCAACATCAATGTTGGCTCGGTCACTGTAACGGCCAGCAGCAAGTGAGCTTTAGCCAATTGGAAACAAACTGTCTACGCGAGCGTGACATTAGCTTAGGCGCAGGTTTCTTCATCAGCGAGTTGTGTGACGGCAATAGACGGCAATGCAAAGAAGCGGCGGGCGTTGGCGCAGGTATTGAGTGCCAATTGTTCAGGGCTCTCGCTGCGGTGTAAGGCTACTTCATTGAGCACGTGAGGCAAAAATGCCGGTTCATTTTTACCGCTCTTTGGCTTCGGCCGCAGGTTACGCGGCAGCAGAAAGGGCGCGTCGCTTTCCAGCATCAGGCGCTGGGACGGAATTTCCCGAAGCAAGGGGTGCAGATGACTGCCGCGGCGTTCATCGCAGACCCAACCGGTAATGCCGATATACAGGTCCAAATCGAGGTAACTAAACAAGCTGCGCTGGTCGCCGGTGAAGCAGTGCACCACTGCAGCCGGCAACTGATCGCGGAACTCACGCAAAATGGCCAGCAGACGCTCAGTCGCGTCGCGCTCATGGAGAAAAACGGGCAACTGTAGCTCGACGGCCAGGGCCAGTTGTTGCTCTAGGGCTTTTTCCTGCATAGGGCGTGGGGAAAAATCGCGATTGAAGTCCAGCCCGCATTCACCCACGGCACGGGCACGGCTGTGCTTGAGCAGGTCTTGCAGGATACGTGGGCTGTCGGCTGTCCAGCTGCTGGCGTCATGGGGGTGAACACCCGCCGTGGCAAACAGTCGCTGACCTTGCGGGTCCAGTTGTTCGCACAGTTGCAGGGCTTGCTCACTGCCATCCAGGCTGGTGCCGGTCAGCAGCATCTGGCAAACGCCTGCAGCAATGGCACGTTCTAGCACCGCCTCGCGCTGGTTGGCAAAGCTTGGGTGGGTCAGGTTGACGCCAATGTCGATGAGTTGCATGGTGCTTCCTCAGGCTTAGCAAAGCAGCATAACAGAGCTTATTAATAAGCCATAAAGCCTCTATTTACAGATAGTTAGGCCTGCTTTCTAAAGTGTCGAGCCAGCTTTGGCTGGCGCCTTTGGTCGCGCTGTGCGAACCTCCGCGGCCGCCGTGGCGGCCCATACGTCGGCCCTGCGGACTGTTTTTGCCATGGTTGCCTGTATGGAGAGCGGATGATCCGACGGCTGTTCATTTACCTGTTGCTGTGGCTCCCACTGCCGGTCAGTGCGCGCCTGGGTGAGCCGCTGCACCCGGAGCACAAGGCCCAGGTAACGGCTGACTTGGCTGATATCCGCCAGCGCGGCGAGCTAAGGGTGCTGATCAATCAGAGCCGACACAGCTCGGCAGAGGTCAAGGGCCAGGTACTTGGGGTTGAACTGCAGCGGGTGCGCAGTTTTGTTCAGTACCTTAATCGTGACACTCAGCGACCATTGCGGCTGCGCTTGATCCCCAAGGCAAAAGACCAACTGCTGGCCGCCCTGCAGCGCGGTGAGGGCGATCTGTTGGCGCCGGGAGAGCTACTCAACGTGCAGGGCGAACAGCACGTCAGCGCGACCCGAGCCACTGAAACGCAGGTGCCGATAGTGCTGGTCAGTCGTCAGGGGGCGCAGCGTTATCGGCGTCTGGAACAGTTCGCGGGGCGTAACCTGACCTTGCCTCGTGGTAGCGCCGCCGCCGAGGCGGTGCGCCTGCTCAATCAGCAACTCGGCCAGCGCAAACTGGCGCCGCTGCTGATCGAATGGGTGGACAGCAGCCTGGCGGTAGAAGATGTGCTGGAAATGGTCCAGGCCGGTATCTATCCCTTCAGCGCGGTAGAGCAACCGATTGCCGAGCGCTGGGCCAAGGTGCTGCCCAAATTGCGTGTGGAGCGTCATTTGCAAGTCGGCCCGCGCAGCGACATGCACTGGTGGGTGCGCCGCGATGCTCCGATGCTGCTGGCTAAGGCAAATCGCTTCCTGCAGAGCTACGCGCCGGCGGGTGACCATGATGCGGCGTTTGTACGGCTCAACCGCCGTGCCTATCGGGTGCATGACCCGCTGGCGCGTAGCGATCGGCAACGACTGGAGAAAGTGCGCACGGTGATGCAGCGCCATGCGCAGCAGACCGATCTTGACTGGTTGAGTTTGGCGGCCGTGGCCTTCAAAGAGTCATCCTTGAATCCGGCGGCCCGTGGTGCCAATGGTGCGACGGGCCTGATGCAGATCACACGGGCCGCCGCCCAAAGCGTTGGTGTTAACAATATCAGCAACCTTGATGGCAACGTGCAGGCGTCGAGCCGTTATCTAGCGATGTTACGTCGGCGCTTTTTTGCCAGTGCGCAAATAGCCGAGCCCGAGCGCCTGGCGTTTGCCTTGGCGGCCTACAGCATGGGCCCACAACGTGTGCAAAGCTTGAGGGCAGAGGCGCGGCGCCGCGGTCTGAATGCTAATCAGTGGTTCTTCCAAGTCGAGCGGGTGGCCATGGAGCAGATGGGCCTGGCGGGCGTCAGCTATGTGAGTAGCGTGAACAAATATCGGCTGGCCTTTGTACGGGAACGCTACAGCCTGGATGCTCCTGTGCAGCGAAAGAAGTAAGCTTATTTATCTGTTTATTTGATATTTATACGCGGTATTTTGCGGTTTTAAGTATCGAATAAGTTGCTAATCTAAAGCCTCTTAAGCCCCTGCATCGAGGATCACGCCATGAATGCTTTGCTCAAATCCATCACCCGCACCCACGCCGGTTATGGCATCAGCCTGCTGCGGATTGTCACCGGCCTGACGTTTGCCGCCCACGGTTCGCAGAAGCTGTTCGGTTGGTTTGGTGGCTATGGCCTGGCCGGTGTGGCGCAGTGGATGGAGAGTATTGGCATCACGCCGGGCTATTTGATGGCCGCGCTGGCCGGCAGTGCTGAGTTCTTCGGTGGCCTGGCCTTGGTCGTTGGTCTGCTGGTGCGCCCGGCCGCCGTCTCGCTGCTGATCGCCATGTTGGTCGCGATTGTCAGCGTGCACTGGGTTAACGGTTTCTTCATTACCGAGAACGGCTTTGAATACGCCATGATTCTGGCCTTGATCAGCGGCGTATTGCTGATTGAAGGCGCTGGCAAGTTGTCGCTGGATCGCCGTATCGGCGCCTGATCAGCTTGCCGAACCCCGGCCCGCACATGACGCGGGCCGGATTTATGGGGCGTTGTTTTGCCGGGCACTGGCCAGTTGTGCACTGGCATCCAGGCGCAGGCGCTCCCGCTCATCGAACTGCTCTTGCGTCAGGCGTTGAATAGCTGCCTGTTTGTCGGCTGAGGTGAGGCCAGGGTGGTTTTCGATAGCACTTTTTTCCTGCTGAAAACGCTCCAGTCGCTGTTTCCAGTTTTGTCGCTGTTGATCCAACGCCTGCAAGCGACTGGCCGCTTGATTGCCAACCAGTTGTTGGCGCAGAGCCTGGACTTGCTCAGCACTGCCGCCGGCGGCTTGCAGAGCGCTGGTCTGGCTGCGCAGCTCGCTGTGCAGTTGTGGTAACACGCGGGCTTGCAGCTCTTCCGACAAGCCTTCGCGCAGACGATCAAGGGCTGCACCTTTTGCGTTGGCATCCAGACTGTCATTACGCTGGATAGCTAGACGCTCCAGAGTGAACAGGTTGTAGCTTTCATCAGCAGCGAAAAATACCTGATGCACCTCACTGCTAAATAGCCGTGCGCGCAGCGCCTGCACAGCCATTTCACGCTGCTTCAGGGCATCCAGACTGGGCAGTTGCGGCAGGTCGCGCTCCAACAGAACCAATTGACGCTTGTAGTCGAGGTATTGCTCCAGCAGGGCCAAGGCTTGAGCTTCAGCTGGGGCTGGTAGCTGGGCGCGGATATGGGCCTGCAGACGCTCGATACTCTGCGCCAAGGATTCCTCACCGATGGCGCTGAGGAAGTAATCGAAAATTTGCACGATGTCGCGAGTAATCCGCAGATTGCCTTGCTCATCGAGCTGGAATTCACCGTCTACTTGAGTGCCGCTGAACGAGGCGGGAAGTGGTTTGGTATGGCTTGACGCGGGGGCGGGGCGATCTAGCGCAGCTTGTGGCTGGGGCGCGGGCAGTTGTTTGCTACTGGCAGTGGAAGAACCACCGGCTAGGCCTGTGGCAGGTTCAGGCGTAACGGGTTCCAGGTACAGGGTTATAGCGACACAGACCGCAAACAACACCGGCAACAGCAGAATGATTTTCTTCACCACAACTACTCATTAATGCGGTGGCGCCGTTGTCGGCGCCACCGCAGGGCTTACAGGCTGTCGTTTTTCAGGCGGTTGGCGTGCTGGCGATAGACGCTGACCGGACTGGTCTCGAACAGGCTGGTCAGGCCGATGAACTGGTTCACCTCATCCAGATGGTTCATCCGATAGTTGTCGCGCACCACCTTGCCCATGTGCGAGCTGCAGCGACCGACTAGGCCGTCGTTGGCTTCCTTGAAGGTCAGCGAAGCCGCACCCATGAGCAAATCGCTCGGATCCAACACGTTGGTGACCGGGCTGGTGCCGCTCCAGGAGTAATAACGAATGCCATTAACGCTGTAAGCACCCTCACCGCACGCACTGGTAGGCATGCCTTGGGGGAATTTTGCATTGAACTTGGCTGCCCCAACGCTGTTAAGCGACTCGAGCGAACCCAGCGCATTTTGCGGTGAAGTGCTGGAACTGCCAGATAGCAGATTGATCAGTCCGCCCAAGCCGTTGACGATGCCTGCCAGCAGGGTCTCGCCGGCTGAGCCAGGCGGCACGTTGCGAATAAAGTCTGCTGCCGCCGAACCTTTATGTGGTGCGCCGATGCTGGTTACCGAGGCCACCAGGTCGGGACGTACGGCGGCTACGTAACGAATGGTCGGGCCGCCATGGCTGTGGCCCAGCAGGTTGACCTTGCCGCTGCCACTGATTGCCGAGATTTCTTCCACTTGCTCAAGCAGCTCTTCGCCGCGGGCTTCAGAGGTGTTCAGCTGGCTGACTTCAGTGACGTAGACCTTGGCGCCGTCGCGACGCAGGGCGGACGGGATGCCGTACCAGTAATCGATGCCTAGAAGATTGTCGAAGCCGAGCATGCCGTGGGTCAGCACGATGGGGTACTTGGTTTGCGTGTAGCCGGTGGCGGCCGTTGCTTGGGGCGGCACGGTCAAGCAGGCGGCAACAGCAAGTGCGAGCAGGGTTTTATTGTTGTTCATGGGTGCTCTCATCATTGGGTGCGGAGGTTACGCGCGGTCCTTGCACGCTGACACGCCAATCCACGGCGAGTACTGCAGCCCGTGGGCTAACGCAGTTTCCATGCCATGCCTCGGCTTGAGTCTGAACAGGCTCTAGTACGCTGCTCTCATGTCGATGGAGCGGATTGCTGGTGGTTTGTACTGGGTAGGGTGTTACAGCAGGGAACTGCAGGCGGGGTGTTGGCGACGGCGGGGAGCGCAGCACCTTCGGCAGAAATGCCGGCCAACCAGCCAAAAGATAGGTGGGCAGTGCGGCCTTGACAGTTTTACCGGCGGTTCTCTAGCATGCCAGCCACAGCGCCGATTTAAACAGCTACTTGCGGGGCGCCGGAAGACTTCTACGAAGCCTTCGAAATACCGCTAAAGCGCTGGTTCGGTGTTGCCTCTCACCGCTGCCCAGCGGGATTTACGAGGCCGGAATACACCCATGAGTTGCCCCCATCGCCTAACCCCAGTTTGTATCGCCGCTCCTGTGCGCAAAGTTCTGCTCGATGCTCGGCTGCCTGTTGCATTGCTGCGCCAACTTGATGGCTGGTCGCCAGCCGCCAGCCGCTTGCTTGAGTTCACCGATCAGCAAATCCCCCTGACTGAGCGCGCCAGTGACAGTCTTGATTGGGCTGTAATCACTCTGCCTACTGCCGGTGATATCGATACGCTATTGCCGGCGCTGCTGCGGGTGGCGCGTCAAGGCCTGATTCGTTTGACTTGAAATTGCTCAGCAGGACAGGCTGTCTGCCTGGCGGTAAAGCAGTAGCAACTTGCGCGTGATGCTCTGCTGGATGTCGCTGCGTTCGAACGCCGACAGGCGACTGAGCTTTTGCACCTGCAGGCGATGCAGGTGGATATAGGGCATTTGTTGGTCAAACTCACGCAGGTCGCCTTTCATCATGATCGGCAGAAAGTCATCACCAATCTTTTTCTGGTTGCTGATGATTTGCGCCAGCGCCTGTTTGAACGGCATGGTCTTGGGGCCTGGCCCGCCGTTTTTGATTTCGGTGGTCAGCAACAGTCCTGGTTTCCCCATCACCACGCCGGGGAGCACACACAGCCCGGTCTTGCGTACAGCCAAGGTATCAATGCCGTGTAAGGTGTCATGGAAGGCATAAGGGTTAGGCAGCACCACCATTTTGCGCCCCAACTCCGTGGGGAAGTGCAGGTTGTAATTGGTGTAGAGCTGACTGACTGACTCTGAGTAGACGCACAGGCGGTTTTCAAACAGCTGGATAAAACGCTCCGCCAGCTCGCGGCGGGCCATGCTGTCCAGATCCCAAATCAGGTCCTGGTTCTGCGGCTTGCTCAGATCGACTTCCTGATGCTCCATGCTGCTCATAATGTCCTCTTACACGCGGAATTGACCCAACAGACGACTCAGCTTGGCGGCCAGTGCGCGCAGGTCACGGCTGGCGCTGCTGGATTGCTCGGCGGCGGCCGAATTGCTGTTGGCCAGGCCCGCCGCCTGGGTGACATTCTGATTGATATCCTCAACCACA
>NKIE01000135.1 GCA_002256055.1 Pseudomonas sp. PGPPP3
TGGACACCCCCGATGCTTTCGCTGCTGCCCGTGCGGCACTGGTCTGAATCAAGGAGAAATGGATATGAGCCTGCAAGGTAAGGTCGCGCTGGTTACTGGCGCAAGCCGTGGTATTGGTCAGGCCATTGCGCTTGAGTTGGGGCGCCAAGGCGCGGTGGTAATAGGTACGGCGACTTCGCCGGCCGGTGCCGAGCGCATTGCCGAGACTCTCAAGGCGAATGGCATTGAAGGCGCTGGCCTGGTCCTGGATGTGAGTGACAGCGAGTCGGTTGCCGCGACCCTGGAGCATATTCAGCAGCACCTCGGTCAGCCGTTGATTTTGGTTAATAACGCCGGTATCACCCGCGATAATCTGATGTTGCGGATGAAAGACGACGAGTGGTTCGATGTCATCAATACCAACCTGAACAGCCTCTACCGCTTGTCCAAGGCCGTGTTGCGCGGCATGACCAAGGCGCGCTGGGGTCGCATCATTAATATTGGCTCGGTTGTCGGTGCCATGGGCAATGCTGGCCAGGTCAACTACGCGGCCGCCAAGGCGGGGCTTGAGGGCTTCAGCCGCGCGCTGGCGCGTGAAGTGGGCTCGCGGGCGATCACGGTGAACTCGGTGGCGCCTGGTTTTATCGACACCGATATGACCCGTGAATTGCCGGATGCGCAGCGCGATGCGTTGTTGACGCAGATCCCGCTGGGTCGTCTTGGTCAGGCGGAAGAGATCGCCAAGGTCGTGGCTTTCTTGGTTTCTGATGGCGCCGCCTACGTCACTGGGGCTACTATCCCGGTGAATGGCGGTATGTACATGAGTTGAATGTGACCCGATGCCTCGAGTGTCTGTCATAAGAGCGGTTTAGAATTCGTTATAACGTCGTGGTTGGTTTATCGATAGAAGGTTGATGTGTAGCAAGGGTGGTTGTGGCATTCAGCTTGAAATGCAGAAAACCCTTTCTATACACTTAGCCGCAACCAGCTACCTGGATTTGTCCATAGGAGTGAAAACAAGGTATGAGCACCATCGAAGAACGCGTCAAGAAAATCGTTGCCGAGCAACTTGGCGTCAAAGAAGAGGAAGTAACCAACAGTGCTTCCTTCGTCGAGGACCTGGGTGCTGACTCCCTTGACACCGTTGAACTGGTGATGGCTCTGGAAGAGGAATTCGAGACCGAAATCCCGGACGAGCAAGCCGAGAAAATCACCACCGTTCAGGAAGCTATCGATTACGTTACCGCTCACGCGTAACAATCCGTAATCGTCGATTCCCGACTTGGAAAAACCGCACTGCCTTAACCGGCGTGCGGTTTTTCTTTAAGTGCGGTTAAGTCTGGAATATCGAATAAAAAGAGGAACTTGCTGTGTCGCGTAGACGTGTAGTGATTACCGGGATGGGCATGCTCACGCCGCTGGGTACGGATGTATCGAGTAGCTGGCAGGGCGTTCTGGAAGGGCGTAGCGGTATCGGTCCGATTGAGCACATGGACCTTTCGGCCTACACCACCCGTTTTGGCGGCTCGGTTAAGGGCTTCAATGTCGAAGAGTACCTGTCGGCCAAAGAGGCACGGAAAATCGACTTGTTCATCCAGTACGGATTGGCGGCCAGTTTTCAGGCTGTGCGGCATTCCGGTCTGGAAGTCACGGATGCCAACCGTGAGCGCATTGGCGTGGCCATGGGCTCGGGTATCGGCGGCCTGACCAATATTGAAAACAACTGCAAATCGCTGATTGAGCAGGGCCCGCGGCGGATTTCGCCGTTCTTCGTGCCGGGCTCGATCATCAACATGATTTCCGGCTTCCTGTCGATCCACCTTGGGCTGCAGGGGCCGAATTACGCCATTGCCACAGCCTGCACCACTGGCACCCATTGCATCGGCATGGCGGCGCGCAATATTGCTTATGGCGAAGCTGACGTCATGGTCGCCGGTGGCGCCGAAATGGCCGCTTGCGGTCTGGGTATCGGCGGTTTTGCCGCTGCGCGTGCACTGTCGACCCGCAACGATGAGCCGACTCGTGCCAGCCGCCCATGGGACAAAGACCGTGATGGTTTTGTTTTGTCCGACGGTGCCGGCGCTCTGGTGCTGGAAGAGTTGGAGCACGCCAAGGCGCGTGGCGCGACCATCTATGCCGAGCTGATAGGTTTTGGCATGAGCGGCGATGCTTATCACATGACATCGCCGCCGGAAGACGGAGAGGGTGCAGCGCGCTGCATGACCCAGGCACTGCGCGATGCCGGGGTAAGCCCTGATCAGGTTGATTACATCAATGCTCATGGCACCTCCACCTCGGCCGGCGACAAGGCGGAAGTGGCGGCGATCAAGTCGGTGTTTGGCGATCACGCCTACAAACTGTCGGTCAGCTCCACCAAGTCGATGACTGGGCACCTACTGGGCGCCGCTGGCGCAGTCGAGGCGATCTTCAGTGTGCTGGCGCTGCGCGATCAGGTGGCTCCGCCGACCATTAATCTGGATGAGCCGGATGAGGGCTGCGACCTAGACTTCGTCCCGCATCAAGCCAAAAGCCGCAAGATCGATGTGGTGCTGTCCAACTCCTTCGGTTTTGGTGGAACCAACGGTTCGCTGGTGTTCCGCCGGTTTGTCGGCTGATGCTCAGCTGGATCGACGGGCAGCCGGCTGAGTCGCTGTCGGTCCAGGACCGTGGCCTGGCCTATGGCGACGGCTTGTTCGCCACCATGGGCGTTCGCGGCGCGCAGATTCAATTGCTTGAGCGCCAGTTGGCACGTCTGCAGCAGGGCTGCACGCGTTTGGCGTTGCCCTGTGACCTGGGCTTGTTGCGGCAAGAGTTGCTGACCTTTGCTGCGCAGCTTGGCGACGGTGTGCTCAAGTTGATGTTGACCCGTGGCGATGGTCAGCGTGGCTATGCCTTGCCGGTACCGACGCAGCCACGGCGGATTATGCTGGGCGCACCTCGCCCGGCGTATCCCGCGACCAATGCCGAACAAGGCGTGCGTCTATTTCCCTGCGTCACCCGTCTGGCCGAGCAGCCCTTGCTGGCCGGGCTCAAGCACCTCAACCGACTGGAACAAGTGCTGGCGCGTGCCGAATGGCAGTCGCCGGACTATGCCGAAGGCTTGCTCCGTGACACCACTGGGCGGGTGGTCGAGGGGGTTTTCAGCAATTTGTTTATGGTCCGCGATCAGGTCTTGCTGACTCCGCAACTTACCCGCTGCGGAGTGGCGGGGGTGATGCGCGATGAATTGCTGGCCCAGGCGCGGCAGTTGGGTGTCACCGTCGATGAGCGTGACATCGACTATGCCGAGTTGCTAAGCGCCGATGAGGTGTTTGTCTGTAACAGTCTCTATGGTGTCTGGCCAGTGCGCGCCTTGGCTGCACATGACTGGCCGGTCGGCCCACTCACCCGTAAACTGCAGGCCATTGCTGGCGACCTAGTGGGCTGTTGAGTTGTGATGCGAAAAATATCGGTGCTACTGGGCGTTGGCGTGCTGACTGCCGGCTTGTTGTTGGCGTTGGCGTTCTGGTGGCAGCGCGAGGCCTTGCAGCAACCGCTGCAACTGTCCGCCGAGCAGTTTGTGGATGTCGCCGCGGGTGCAACGCCTGGCGGGGTGCTCAATCGTCTGCAAGCGGAGGGTGTGCTACAGGATGCCTTCTGGCTGCGTCTGTACTGGCGCTTCAACCTGGCTGAACATGCCCTACACAGTGGTGAATACCGCCTGACGCCCGGCATGACTGCCCGTGAGTTGCTCACGCTGTGGCAGCGCGGTGAAGTGGTGCAGTACAGCCTGACGTTGGTTGAAGGCTGGAACTTTCAGCAGGTGCGCAGCGCCCTGGCGCGGCAGGACAAGCTGGGGCAAGAGTTGGCCGGTCTAAGCGATGCACAGCTGATGACGCGTCTGGGGCGCGACGGAGTGCATCCTGAGGGGCGCTTCTTTCCTGATACATACCGCTATGTGCGCGGCATGCGCGACCTTGATCTGCTCAAGCAGGCGTTGGCGCGGATGGATGAAGTGCTGGCGCAAGAGTGGGCGCAGCGGGCCGAAGGCTTGCCTTATAAAGATCCAGGGCAGGCATTGATCATGGCCTCGTTGGTGGAGAAGGAAACCGGCGTGCCCCACGAACGCGAGGAAATTGCCGGCGTGTTCGTGCGGCGCTTGCGCATTGGCATGTTGCTGCAGACCGACCCAACGGTGATTTATGGCCTTGGGGCGCGCTACAACGGCAATCTGACCCGCGCCAATTTGCGTGAACCTACGCCCTATAACACTTACACCAATGCCGGCTTACCACCCACGCCGATTGCCCTGGTGGGGCGCGCCGCTATTCATGCCGCGCTGCATCCGGCACCGGGTAACAGCTTGTATTTCGTCGCCCGCGGCGACGGCAGCCATGTATTCTCCGCCAGCCTGGATGCGCACAACCGCGCGGTACGCGAGTTTCAGCTCAAACGCCGCGCCGATTATCGCTCCAGCCCAGCCACGCCCGAACTCAAAAAGGACAGCCAGTGAGCGGCCTGTTTATTACCTTGGAAGGCCCAGAAGGGGCCGGCAAAAGCACCAACCGGGATTACCTGGCCGAGCGCCTGCGCGAGCAGGGTATCGATGTGCTGCTCACCCGTGAGCCTGGAGGCACACCGCTGGCCGAACGGATTCGTGAACTGCTGCTGACCCCCAGCAGCGAAGTCATGGCGGCCGATACCGAGTTGTTGCTGGTGTTCGCGGCCCGCGCCCAGCACCTGGCCGAGGTTATTCGGCCGGCGTTAGCGCGCGGTAGTGTGGTTCTTTGCGATCGTTTTACCGATGCCACTTATGCCTATCAGGGCGGTGGCCGCGGTTTGTCCACGGCGCGGATTGAGCAGCTGGAAAGCTTTGTTCAGGGTTCGCTGCGTCCTGATCTGACTCTGGTATTTGATTTGCCGATTGAGGTGGGCCTGGCCCGTGCAGCCGCTCGCGGCCGGTTGGACCGTTTCGAGCAGGAAGGCCGCAGCTTCTTCGATGCGGTGCGCAAAACTTACCTCGAACGTGCCGCGCTGGCGCCACAACGCTATCGCATTCTGGATGCTGGCCAATCGTTGGCGGCGGTTCAGGCGTCCCTGGATGCCTTGTTGCCGGAACTGGTAGGGCGCTGCCGTGGCTGAAGCCTACCCCTGGCAGGCCGCACTCTGGCAGCAGCTGGCCAGTCGCAAGCAACATGCCCACGCCTATCTGCTGCATGGCCCGGCCGGTATCGGCAAGCGTGCGTTGGCCGAGCGTTTACGTGCATTGCTGTTGTGCCATGCGCCTGTTGCGTTAGCGGCCTGCGGTCAGTGCAAAGGCTGTCACCTGCTGGCGGCGGGGACTCATCCAGACGACTTTGTCCTCGAACCGGAGGAGGTTGATAAAGCCATTCGGGTCGACCAGGTGCGCGAGTTGGTCAGCTTCGTGGTGCAAACCGCGCAGTTGGGCGGACGCAAGGTGGTGCTGCTTGAGCCCGTTGAAGCGATGAACCTGAACGCGGCCAATGCCTTGCTGAAAAGCCTGGAAGAGCCCTCGGGCGATACTGTTCTGCTGTTGGTCAGCCATCAGCCCAGTCGGCTGCTGCCGACGGTCAAGAGTCGCTGCGTGCAACAAGCCTGTCCGCTACCAAGTGCCGGCGAGAGCTTGCTCTGGTTGCGCAGCGCCTTGGCCGATGTGGAGGATGCGCAGGTGCAGGACCTGTTGCAGCTGGCCGGTGGCTCGCCGCTGGAAGCGGTGCGTTTGCACGGGCAGGGCGTACTGGCGCAACGCGCGCTGGTGGTCGACGGGGTGAAAAAGCTGATCAAACAACAGATTGGTGTCAGCCAGTTGGCCGAAAGCTGGAATGCCGTACCGCTGATTCTGCTGTTCGACTGGTTCTGCGACTGGGCGCAATTGATGCTGCGTTACCAGATGACGCGTGATGAAACCGGCTTGGGTTTGGCGGATATGCACAAAGTGGTGCAGTACCTGGCGGAGAAAACGACCCAGAACAAGGTACTGGCACTGCAGGACTGGTTGCTGGCGCAGCGTCAAAAAGTCCTCGGCAAGGCCAACCTTAATCGTGTCTTGCTTCTCGAAGCCTTGCTCGTGCAGTGGGCAAGCTTGCCCGGACCGGGCTAGAATCGGCCATTGGATCAGTTTGCTAGGAATGCCGCATGAGCTTGCCACCGAATTTGGGTCCGCGTAACGGGATCTTGTCTCTGACCATCAAGGACAAGTCCGTGTTGTATGCCGCCTATATGCCCTTTATCAAAAACGGCGGCCTGTTTATCCCGACCAACAAGAGCTACAAGTTGGGCGATGAGGTGTTCATGTTGCTCAACCTGATGGACGAACCGGAGAAAATCCCGGTCGCCGGCAAGGTTGTCTGGATTACCCCGAAAGGCGCACAAGGCAACCGTGCAGCGGGCGTTGGTGTGCAGTTCAATGATGGCGACAACGCCGCCCGTAACAAGATCGAGACCTATCTGGCTGGTGCGCTGAAGTCCGATCGTCCAACCCATACGATGTAACAGCCACCTGCGCTGAGTGTTAATTGCCCGAGGCTGCCTGTTCTGCGCAGCCCGCGGCCTGAGGTTTTTTCGTGCTGATTGATTCCCACTGTCACCTTGATCGTCTCGATCTGAGCGCCCATGGCGGTTCCCTCGATGCGGCGCTGGCGGCTGCGCGCGGGCGCGGTGTTGGCCACTTCCTGTGTATTGGCATCAGTGCCGACAACGCGGCGGCGGTCAAAGCCTTGAGCGAACGCTATGCTGATGTTGATTGCACGGTGGGTGTGCATCCGCTGGACCTGCAGCCGGGTGTGGCGCCTGCGCTGGATTGGCTGTTGGCCGAGCTGAATCACCCTCATGTGGTGGCCATTGGCGAAACAGGTCTGGACTATCACTACGAGCCGGAAGCGGCCGAGTTGCAGCGCCAGGCTTTTCGGTTGCATTTGCAAGCTGCGCAACTCACCGGCAAACCGGTAATTGTGCACACCCGCGAAGCGCGCGCTGACACCTTGGCCTTGTTGCGTGAGGCGGCGTTGCCGCAGGCTGGCGTGTTGCATTGCTTTACCGAAGACTGGCCGATGGCCAAGGCCGCGCTGGATCTGGGTTTTTATATTTCCCTGTCCGGCATTGTGACCTTCCGCAATGCCGATGAGCTGCGTGACGTGGCGCGCCAGGTGCCGGCGGACCGCTTGCTGATCGAGACCGACGCGCCGTATCTGGCGCCGATCCCCCATCGCGGCAAGCCCAACCTGCCTGAGTACGTGCGCGATGTGGCCGAGTTTCTGGCGCCGCTGCGTGGCGTGGATGTCGATACTCTGGCGGAGCAGACCACGCAGAATTTCCAGCGCCTGTTTCCTTTGGCGCGGGTAAATCGCAGGTAAAAAAAACCCGGTTTCTGGGGGGGGAATCCGGGTTAAGACCATTAGGAGTAGAA
>NKIE01000136.1:0-579 GCA_002256055.1 Pseudomonas sp. PGPPP3
CTTCCGTGGTTTCGCCGGCACCCTGGCCAGCGGCAGCGTGCGCAAGGGCGAGGAAGTCATCGGCCTGCCCTCGGGCAAGGGCAGCAAGATCAAGTCGATCGTCACCTTCGATGGTGAGTTGGAGCAGGCGGGCCCAGGCCAGGCCGTGACTCTGACCCTGGAAGACGAAATCGACGTGTCCCGTGGCGACCTGTTGGTGCATGCCGACAACCAGCCACAAGTGACCGACAGCTTCGACGCCATGCTGGTATGGATGGCTGAAGAGCCGATGCTGCCGGGCAAGAAATACGACATCAAACGCGCCACCAGTTATGTGCCGGGTTCGATTGCCAGCATCCACAACCGTGTCGATGTGAACACCCTGGAAGAAGGCCCGGCCAGCAGCCTGCAGTTGAACGAGATCGGTAAGGTCAAGGTCGCTCTGGATGCACCGATTGCCCTCGACGGTTACGCCAGTAACCGCACCACCGGTGCCTTTATCGTTATCGACCGTTTGACCAACGGCACTGTCGGCGCCGGCATGATCATCGCCGCGCCAGTGGGCGGTCAGGCGGGCGGCGGTCACCACGCCCAGTTGGC
>NKIE01000136.1:589-1242 GCA_002256055.1 Pseudomonas sp. PGPPP3
TGGGCGGTCAGGCGGGCGGCGGTCACCACGGTCAGTTGGCCCATGTGTCCACCGAGGAGCGTGCTGCGCGCTTCGGCCAGCAACCGGCCAGCGTGTTGTTCAGCGGCCTGTCGGGCGCCGGCAAGAGCACCCTGGCCTACGCCGTGGAGCGCAAGCTGTTCGATATGGGCCGTGCGGTCTACGTGTTGGACGGCCAGAACCTGCGCCGTGACCTGAACAAGGGCTTGCCCCAGGACCGTGCCGGTCGCAGTGAGAACTGGCGCCGTGCGGCTCAGGTGGCCAAGCAGTTCAACGAGGCTGGCATGCTGACGCTGGCAGCCTTTGTTGCGCCGGATGCCGAAGGCCGTGAACAGGCCAAGGCCATCATCGGTGCCGAGCGCTTGCTCACCGTCTATGTGCAGGCTTCGCCGCTGGCATGCCGTGAGCGTGATCCGCAGGGGCTGTACGCCGCAGGTGGCGACAACATCCCTGGAGAGTCCTTCGCCTACGACATCCCGCTGGATGCCGATCTGGTGGTTGATACCCAGTCCACTTCGGTGGAAGAGGGCGTCAAGGCCGTGCTGGAGCTGCTGCGCAGTCGCGGCGCGATCTAATCGCCCGCCCATAAAAAAACCGCCGGAAGGCGGTTTTTTTATGGCTGCGGTTCGGCGCTT
>NKIE01000136.1:1252-7327 GCA_002256055.1 Pseudomonas sp. PGPPP3
TCCGCCAATTGGGCAAAGGCTTCGCGCATATCGCTGTCGGCCTGAGAACCCGGCGGCACATGGTAGAGCTTCAGGCGGGCCAGCGTGCGGCGGCGGTAATCGGTGCCGTTGTCGACATTGACCACTTCCAGGTGCTGATTCAGCAAGGCAATGGCTGGAAGGATACGGTCGCGGTGCATGCCGCCCGGGTACAGGTCATCAGGCTTGAAGTTGGAGGTGGTGACAAAGCCCACGCCGTTGTCAAACAAGGCGGCAAGCAGGCGCTGCCGGGTGATTTCGTCCAATGCCAGGCGGTCGGCGCCCTCGGACAGGTGCTCCTGCACGTCCTGGTAACTCTGGGTCAGGCGTTTGACCAGGCTGGCGGTGGTGTTGAAGTGGGTGACCACTTCACTTTGGTAGCTGTTGAAGCGACCTTGAAGATCATCCAGCTGACGCTGCGTACGGCCGGGGGCGGCGTTGGGCAGCAGGCGGGCGATCAAAAAACCGATGGCAATGCCGGTCAGCAATGCGAGGGCTGGCAGTAACCAGGCGGTGAGCGACTGTTCCACGAATCCTTCCTCTATAAGCGGCTTTGCTTTACGTTAACGGCTCGAACCTGCGCTGTATAGCGCAATGCAATGCCGGTGTGTGCATGGCGCAGGCTGTCAGCTAGACGAGTCGACCCTCCCTGGGGTCACGGAGTTACCCGTTGTCCACCCGTGAAATACCGCTTTTGCTCGAGGGCCCCTGTGGCCCCCTCGAAGCCCTGTACCTTGATCTGCCGAATGCCCGTGGCCTGGCGCTGCTCTGTCATCCCAATCCCGTGCAGGGTGGCACGATGCTCAACAAGGTGGTTTCCACCTTGCAGCGCACGGCGCGCGACGCCGGTTACAGCACGCTGCGCTTCAATTACCGCGGTGTTGGCCAAAGTGCCGGCAGTCATGACATGGCTGGTGGAGAGGTCGACGATGCTGAGGCAATCGCCCTGTGGCTACGTGCCCAGCAGCCGCAACTACCACTGAGCATGCTCGGTTTTTCTTACGGCGGCTTTGTCGCCGCTGCCCTGGCTGGGCGTCTGGAGGCGCAAGGTCAGGTGGTCGAGCGGCTGTTTATGGTCGCCCCGGCCGTGCAGCGCCTGCAGGCGCCGGAACGGCTGCCCGAGCGCGCCGTGTTGACGGTGATCCAGCCGGAACAGGACGAAGTGATCGATCCGGCCGTGGTGTTTGCCTGGTCACAGGCATTGCCGCGCCCCCATGAGCTGCTGAAAGTGGCAGAATGCGGGCACTTTTTTCACGGCAAGCTGACCGATCTAAAAGACGTGGTGTTACCTCGTCTGGCGTGATCACTAGCCGCCGCAGGCCCAACCGATAAGCGACAGACCATGACCACTCGTATTCTGACCGGCATCACCACCACTGGCACTCCGCACCTGGGCAACTACGCCGGCGCCATTCGCCCGGCGATCGTCGCCAGTCGCGCCGCCGATGCCGACTCGTTTTATTTTCTGGCTGACTACCACGCGCTGATCAAGTGCGATGACCCGCTGCGCATCCAGCGTTCGCGTCTGGAGATCGCCGCTACCTGGCTGGCCTGTGGCCTGGATGTAGAGCGCGCGACCTTCTATCGCCAGTCCGATATTCCGGAAATTCCCGAGCTGACCTGGCTGCTGACCTGTGTAGCGGGCAAGGGCCTGCTCAACCGTGCCCATGCCTACAAAGCCTCGGTGGACAAAAATGTCGAACTTGGTGAAGACCCGGACGCCGGCGTGACCATGGGCCTGTTCAGCTACCCGGTGCTGATGGCCGCGGACATTCTGATGTTCAACGCGCACAAGGTGCCGGTCGGTCGTGACCAGATCCAGCACGTGGAAATGGCCCGCGACATCGGCCAGCGCTTCAATCACTTGTTCGGTCAGGGCAAGGAGTTGTTTACCTTGCCGGAAGCGGTGATCGAAGAGGGAGTAGCCACCTTGCCGGGCCTCGACGGACGCAAGATGAGCAAGAGCTACGACAACACCATTCCGTTGTTCGGCAGCGCCAAGCAACTGAAAGACGCCATTGCCCGCATCGTCACCGACTCCAAGTTGCCCGGCGAGGCCAAGGACCCGGACAACTCGCACCTGTTCACCCTCTATCAGGCTTTTGCCAGCGCCGCCCAGCAAGCCGAGTTCCGTGCCGAGCTGGTTGCCGGCCTTGGCTGGGGCGATGCTAAGCAGCGCCTGTTCCAGCTGCTGGACAGCGAGCTGGGTGAGGCGCGCGAGCGTTACCACGCCTTGATCGAGAAGCCGGCGGAGCTGGAGGATATTCTTTTGGCCGGTGCCGCCAAGGCGCGCAAGGTGGCTACGCCGTTCCTCGGTGAGTTACGCGAAGCGGTGGGCCTGCGCTCGTTCCGCACCCAGGTGCAGGCGGGTGATGCGGGCAAGAAGAAGGCGGCTAAAAGTGCACGCTTTGTCAGCTTCCGTGAGGACGATGGCAGCTTCCGTTTCCGCCTGCTGGACGCCGCCGGCGAGCAGTTGCTGCTGTCCAAGTGCTTTGCCGACGGCAAGTCCGCCGGTCAGGTCAGCAAGCGTCTGCAGGGTGGCGATGTGTTGGACCTGCGCGAGCAGGGCGAGGGCTTTGCCCTGTGGCTGGACGCCGAGTGCATCGCCGAGAGCCCGGCATTTGCCGATGCGGCAGCCTGCCAGGCCGCCATCCAGCGTCTGCGCGAAGCTCTGGCGCCGGCGGAGTAATCCGCGGGCCACCCTACCTGTGGTCAATTGCCAATCCGTGGGTGCGCCGTTACAGTGGCGCCCCGTTTTTCTTGCCCAGCCCAGTTGCCGACTATGACTCCCCTAGCGCGATACCAAGAGGACCTGAAACGGCCCGACTTCTTCCATGACGCCGCCCAGGAAACTGCGGTGCGCCATCTGCAACGCCTGTATGACGATCTGGTGGCGGCGCACAAGCACAAGCCTGGCCTGCTGGGTTCGTTCTTCAGCAAGAAGACCCAGGACCCGGTCAAAGGCCTGTATTTCTGGGGCGGCGTGGGTCGCGGCAAGACCTACCTGGTCGATACCTTCTTTGATGCGCTGCCGTTCAAAGAGAAGACCCGCACTCACTTCCACCGCTTTATGAAGCGTGTTCACGAAGAGCTGCGCACCCTAAAAGGCGAGAAAAACCCGCTGCCGTTGGTGGCTAAGCGTTTTGCCGCCGAAACTCGGGTGATCTGCTTTGACGAATTTTTCGTCTCTGATATTACCGATGCGATGATTCTGGCCGGCTTGCTGGAAGAGCTGTTCAAGAACGGCGTGACACTGGTGGCGACCTCCAACATCGTTCCCGATGGCCTGTATAAAGATGGCCTGCAGCGTGCGCGTTTCCTGCCGGCGATTGCCCTGGTCAAGCTGCACACTGAAGTGGTCAACGTCGACAGCGGCGTCGATTACCGCCTGCGCGCACTGGAGCAGGCCGAGCTGTATCACTGGCCGCTGGATGCGGCAGCGGAAGACAGCCTGAGCAAGAGCTTCAGCAGTCTGTTGCCGGAGCATTGCCAGGTCGAGCTTGATGAAGACCTGATGATCGAGAATCGGGCCATTCAGGCGCGCAAGGTCGGTGACGACGTGGCCTGGTTCGAGTTTCGCGAGCTGTGCGATGGCCCGCGCAGCCAGAATGACTACATCGAGCTGGGCAAGATCTTCCACGCGGTGCTGATTTCCAATGTCGAGCAGATGGGCGTGAGCAAGGACGACATGGCGCGGCGCTTTATCAACCTGGTGGACGAGTTTTACGATCGCAACGTCAAGTTGATCATCTCGGCCGAGGTTGAGCTGAAGGACCTCTACACCGGTGGCCGTCTGGAGTTCGAATTCCAGCGCACCCTCAGTCGTTTGCTGGAAATGCAGTCCCACGAGTTCCTCTCGCGGCCGCATAAGCCGTAATAGCGGTCTAAACAAAAAAGGGGTTGCCACTGGCAACCCCTTTTTTGTTTTGGATCAGATTAACGCTGGGCGGTGCTCTGCTCGAAGCTGGCTAGCAGCTTCTTGGCGTGGGCCACTTCCAGGGCTTCCATGGCGTTGATCGGTTTGATCTGGGTCGCCAGTTTCAGGTGCTTCAGGGCCTTGTCGCGTTCGTCGTCACCGTACACGTAGGTGAGGGCGTTGGCGTACTCGTAATGGCCGATGGGCAGGTTGTTGGCTTGTTTGAACGAGCGGTCGAAGTACTGCTCCATCTTGTCCGAGCTGACGCCGTAGGTCATGCCACCGACCAGGGAACCGACCTTGCGGATCACCCCGGCTTCGTAGCCGCCGTATAGCGCAAGGGCGAACGGTTGGCGCGGTTGCTTGGCCAGCAGAGCGGCGAGCTCTTTGGGGATCTGGCTGGTGTAGCCGCGCTTGAGCACCACGGCAATCGGCAGCTCCTCACCGAGGCGAGCCTTGGCGTAGACGCGTCCGAACATGGCCATTGGGTCTGCGTTGACCAGATCGCCGGCTTGGTCTGTGTAGCTGATCACTTCTTCTAGCAGTTGGTGTTTGCTGGCTTGGTCCGGTGCCATAAACAGGGCATAGATGACCTGGGCAAACATCGCCGGTACCTGGCCGCCAACACCGAGCTTAAGACCGTCGGCCTTGGCTTTGGCAAAGTCGCCACGGAACATGCTGCGCCACACATCCTGCAGTTTGGCGGCATAGACCTCGGCTTCCTCGGGTTTTCCAGTGAAGCCGGTGCCTGCGGTAACGGTCATTTCCAGGGCTTTGGGGTTTTGTGTGGCCATGGTGATGACCCATTCGGCATCTGGGTATGGGTAGTTTGTACCGAAACCACGGGTCAGCTGTGGCCAGGCCTGGCGTAGCTTGTCGCCAGAGTAGTCGTAGGCGCTTTGGTCGTGGGGGAAGGGCTTCCAGTTGTCATCCGCAACAGCGCCGAGGCTGCAGAGGCTGAGCAGGGCAAAAAGGGCATGGCGCATGGCTCGGACCTGTTCTTGTTGTAGTGGTGGGCGCCCCGCAGGGCTCGGCCGATCATAGGGCGTCTGCCGGGCGGGTGAACCCATCCTACGAATGGCGAGCGGCTACTCGCCTTTGTGCTGGAACTGTCGACGATATTGATTGGGTGACAGTTCAGTGTGCTGACGGAACAGGCGGGCAAAGAAGCTGGCGTCGTCATAGCCGACTTCATAGCTGATGGTCTTGATGCTTTTACGTGTGGCCGAGAGCAGGCCCTTGGCGGTTTCGATGCGTAGGCGTTGCAGATAGTGCAGGGGCTTGTCGCCCGTGGCGGTCTGGAATCGGCGCATGAAATTGCGAATGCTCATGCCGTGGGCGCGGGCTACATCTTCGAAGCGAAACTTGTCGGCGAAGTGCTCTTCCAGCCAGTGCTGAATCTGCAGGATCGTCACGTCCTGATGCAGCTTCTGCCCGCCGAAGCCGATGCGGCCGGGGGCATAGCTGCGTTGCACTTCATAGAGAATGTCGCGAGACACGCCCTGGGCCACGCTGGCCCCGCAGAACCGCTCGATCAGGTAAATGTAGAGGTCGCAGGCCGAGGTGACGCCGCCGGCGCAATACAGGTTGTCGGCATCCGACAGGTGCTTCTCCTGGTTCAGCAGTACCTTGGGGAAGCGCTCGGCAAACTCATTGAAGAAACGCCAATACGTGGTCGCCTCCTTGCCGTCCAGCAGTCCGGACTGGGCCATCCAGAACACGCCCGTGGCTTCGCCGCAAATCGCTGCGCCTGCAGCATGACGTTCGCGAAGCCAGGCGAGTACCTGTGGGTGACGGCCGCAGAGTGCGTCGAAGTCGTCCCAGAAGGCCGGCAGGATGATCACATCGGCGCTGTCCAGGCGGCCATCAACCGGGATGATCACGTCGCTGAAACTGCGCACCGGCAGGCCGTCTGGGCTGACCAGATGAATCTCAAAGGACGGGGTCAGCCCCAGGCCGAGCTGTTTGCCGTAGCGCAGGCTGGCCATGTGGAAGAAATCCTTGGCCTGCAGGAGGGTGGAGGCAAAGACGCCTTCGGTGGCCAGGATGCTGACGCGCTTCAGGGGCGTGACGTTTGGCGGGGTCATTGAATGTTCTTGTTTTAATTATTTAGGGGTAAACGGTCAATATACGGCTGGATC
>NKIE01000137.1 GCA_002256055.1 Pseudomonas sp. PGPPP3
TTCACATCGGCGTGGCCGAGTAGCTCCTGCACCGTGCGGATGTCTTGGCCGCTTTCCAGCAGGTGGGTGGCAAAGGAGTGACGCAGGGTGTGTGGGGTGGCCAATTTATGAATGCCCGCCGTCTGGATGGCACCCTTGAACGCTCGCTGAAGACGCTTCTCGTCCAGATGATGCCGGCGCACCACACCGCTGCGCGGATCAACCGATAAGCCCGCCGCCGGAAACACATACTGCCAAGCCCAGTCGGTCGGCGCCTTGGGGTATTTCTTGGCGAGGGCGAAGGGTAGATAAACATCGCCGCGTCCTGCCGCCAGCTCCTGCTGATGCACGGCGCGCACTGTTTGCAGATGTTGCTTCAGCGGCGTGAATAGACGCTGTGGCAACAACGTGACGCGGTCCTTCATGCCCTTGCCATCACGTACCAGAATCTCATGCCGGGCAAAGTCCACATCCTTAACCCGCAAACGCAGCACCTCCATCAAGCGCATGCCCGAGCCATACAACAAACTGCCCGCCAGCCACAGCTCGCCCTGCAAATGTGCCAATACCTGTTGCACTTCCGCGACCGTCAGCACCACCGGCAAACGTACCGGCTTCTTGGCGCGCACCACCTCACCAAGCCAGGGCAGATCCAACTTCAGTACCTGCTTATAAAGAAACAGCAACGCCGCCAACGCCTGATTTTGCGTCGACGCCGCTACATTGCGGCGTACGGCCAAGTCCGAGAGAAAGGCTTCTACCTCGGCTGCGCCCATTTCTTCCGGATGGCGATAGTTATGGAAACGAATGAACTGCTTAACCCATTCGCAATAGACCCGCTCGGTGCGGATGGAGTAGTGTTTGAGGCGAATTTGATCACGTAGCTGATCGAGCAGCCGGGGCTTTCCGTCCATGGTGCATAACTCCCTTCAGCGGTCATCGCACCGCTACAAAAGCCAGCCTAGACAGGGATAGCTGAGAGAACAAGGAATGTTATCCATCACGCCCGTAAAAGCGTTATTACCCCATTTGGGGTCTATTTATAGTTATGCACTTTATGAAATTACCGGTTGAACTCGATAACGCCTTAAGTTTCATTCATGGATTCCTCAAGGCACTAGAAATAGTTGCAGGTAGGAAGGCTGGAATTTCTGTAGGCATCTATAAAAGCAAAGGGGCGCTAGAAGCCGACCTAGCCTTGCACCTTAAAAAATGCAAAATTAAATATTTAACAATAAAAACATCACTATCAAAACGTGATGAATTCATTAGTGAATCTTGGAGCCAACTAGATGCATCACTTTCGCATTTATCAGCTACAGCTCTAGAAGACTTGAAATGGCAATTTGAAGAGTGTATCGGTCTACTATCCACGTCAATTGGTGAAAGTGCGCCTTTCAACCCTCTCTACAGCGTTCCAATTTACGAAGTCGAAGTCACAAGCAGCAATATTCACTCTCTACATACTTTTGAAATCGGTGGCTGGGGGCTTGTATTTTCCAGCGAGCACAGCGCATAACAACTGGTTCAAACCGTTCGCTTCGCTCACTGGGACGGGCTAAAGCCCGCCCCTTAACCAAACGTTAGGGCCCAAGGCAATGAATTCGTCGTCTGAATTGATTTCTGCATACCTTACGCATTTTCGCACCAAAGATGATTCGCTCTCTTGGGCGTGGACAGCAGTCGATGATGCAATGTATAAATTGCAACCTGGTCTTTCACTTTGTTTAGAACTAATAGAAGCTACTGAAAACGAAGAAGAGCTTGCCTATGTCGCTGCTGGGCCTTTAGAGGATTTACTAGTGCGCGTTGGAGTTCTAGCGGCAAATGCTCTTGAAATACCTGTTCGCAAATCAATTAAAGCTCGACTGGCATTATCATGCGTTTGGCTAAATCCAGAGGTAGCGGCCTACCCAAAGTGGCATTCTTTGGTTCAGCAATACTCCAGCAAAGGTTCGCGTATTGGCCTCTAACTACTGGTTCAAATCGTTCGCTTCGCTCTCTGGGACCGGCAGAGCCGGCCCCTTAACCAAACGTTAGGCACGCATGAAAAAGCTCGGTACCCGACCATGAGTGATGCGAAACTAAAATCACGAATAAAGCGAATATTCAAAGATGAGATGGAATCAAAAGGTTTTGTTTTGAAAAAACCTAGAATTCCAGAGAGATTCTTGCAGGGGCTAAGGCAAGGCATTGAATTCCAGCCGGGAACTGGACACTTAGCTGGCAAGTACACTTTAAATGTATTCTGGAGTTTCACACATTCCTTAGATGAGGGCATATCAATGGCTGGTACATCTCGTATCGGAGCCCTCACTGGCAGCGTTGACACTTGGTTTTCGCGGCAAGATGAAAAATTGGAATCCGACTTCAGTGCAGTCAGTGAACTAATCAAAACAGTAGTTTTACCCTACCTAGAAAAATATAACTCAATAGAGAGCATCCTTGCAGGTGTCAAAAGTGGTGAACTAGATATTTCTCATGCGCTTGGCGTTGACGCAGGATGGCGTGAATTCAATCTAGGGTACTGCTTCGCTTTTGTTGGAAATAGGAAGGAGGCAGTGAAGCACTACAGCGCAGTTATAGAAATGCACTCTAACCATACAGTTGAATGGGTGCAAAACCGAAAGCAGGCTGCTATTAGTGAAATTTCGCGTTTATGTGCCTAACAACTGGTTCAAATCGTTCGCTTCGCTCACTGGGACGGGCTAAAGCCCG
This sequence comes from Pseudomonas sp. PGPPP3, assembly GCA_002256055.1. Classification (GTDB taxonomy): domain Bacteria; phylum Pseudomonadota; class Gammaproteobacteria; order Pseudomonadales; family Pseudomonadaceae; genus Aquipseudomonas. Next base: position 2,698 of record NKIE01000137.1, read on the forward strand.
CCCCTTAGCTTAATCGTTAGGCAGCAATAAATTAAATGCGCAAAACCTATCGATTTTTTGTTTTAATGCTTTTCGTGTTAACTATCACTTCTGGATGTGCGCATAAAAGCGCGTGCATTGATCCAAGCGACCTTAATGATCGTGAAAAATTCGAGCTCGCTTTCCATTTCAACTGGATAATAAGCCCAATTCTTACGGAATACATTTACGCGGACCTCGTCACTATAAAAGAAAAACCAGATACCGTTATTTTTTTCAAATTATTAATTGACCAGCAGGGGATAATTAAGAGTGGCGAACTAATGAAATCGTCCGACTCCCCTGCTCTTGATATGATTTTAGAAAGCGCACTAAAAAACACAATAAAAAAGCTGGAAAGCCGGAAACTAACATCAAAACCAACATGCTTAAATACTGGTCTTGAAGTAGTCCTTCCTGTTAATTTCGAGCCAAACTAAAAATCATATACAAAGTCTTAGACTGCTAAATATCGGCCTAACAAGCGGTTCAAATCGTTCGCTTCGCTCTCTGGGACTGCGTGCCGCAGCCCCTTAACCTAAACGTTATGTGCCAAAGGAGGGCCTATGTCGTCCCCAAAAGACAGAGTTGTAGTGGCAAGCGATGTAAGCTCACGGGATGGTATTGGTGTCGAAATTTACAGAGATAACGAGTTGATCGTTGAGCTATTCCGTGATGACACAGAAAGAACTCGCACAATCACTGTATTTAAAGAATCAATCTCGCTGAAACTCATGGAAGAATCCATTCAAATTTTCAAAAATGAAATCCCATGGGCTTTTAGTGATCCAGTGTAATTGGCGCATAACAATGCGCTCAAATCGTTCGCTTCGCTCACTGGGGCCTGCTAAAGCCGGCCCCTTAGCTTAATCGTTAGGTGCTTTCCTGAAATGACCAAAATCTCCGGGGCAACATTTTATTTTAAGCGCATATTTCCAACTCTTTGGTTCGGAATACTATTTCTAATTTTCATCACCTCAATAAACTCAGGAAAAATAACAGAATCTCCAATGATTATCGTTATGCCATTATTCATGGCAACTGCAGGATATTTTTTATTTAAAAAACTAGTATGGGATCTGGCGGACGAAGTTTACGACAACGGCAGTGAACTGATATTCCGAAAAAACGGAATGGAACAGACCGTTAAAATGAGTGAAATCATTAACATAAGCTCTACGGCAATGAGCGCTCCAGAACGCGTTACCATTAGCGTTCGGGAAGCCGGAAAGATTGGAAGTGAACTGGTTTTTTGCCTTCCATTTAGATTTAACACATTCACAAAAAACCCTTTAGTCCGAGAACTAATTGAACGTGTAGATCGCGCCAAAAACACCTAACAAACGGTTCAAATCGTTCGCTTCGCTCTCTGGGACTGCGTGCCGCAGCCCCTTAACCTAAACGTTAGAGTCCAGTCATGAAGCTAAAAATAGCCACGATATTATTTTTAATGATTTCATCTTTAAATGCATCATCACGTGAAATTTACATCCCGGATGTAGATCAAAATGAATTCGAAATTATTGAAGGGTCTATTGACCATTTAATTCCAGCCGCACCAATATACCCAAGAACAAACAACATAGCAGAATTCACATCACGTGCATCACGATCACAATCTTACAGTTGGGCATTATACAAAAACGACAAGTTAAATAAGTTCGTACTGCATAGCTGGGAACTTGAAAAAACTAAAGATTCACCCCCATCAAAAGCCAACGAACTGGAAATTGAAATCCCTAAAGAAGCAGCACAACTAATTTACACAATCTGGTCAAATTCAATTCTTAACGCTCGGTACACGCGCATGTTGCACGGCGGACTTGATGGGGTGAGATACAATTTTTCTACTTTTTTACGTGGAATCGGTCAAGTTTCCGGTGAGATCTGGAGTCCGTCCGAAAATTTACCGCCAAAATGGCTCGTAGACACTGGAAATTTAATTTATAAGGCGTCGCGCAGTCGCGAAAAGTTTACGAAAGAAACGCTTGCGAGCTTAATAGCTACGAATATTAAGCTAACTGAGTACTCGTCAAAATCTCAAGCAGGCCTCTAACAAGCGGTTCAAATCGTTCGCTTCGCTCTCTGGGACCGGCAGAGCCGGCCCCTTAACCTAAACGTTAGGCATGAACATGAAATACGAGTTCCTGATGGTGGCAATATTCTGGTGTATTTCGAACCACATTTTGGCTGCAGAAATTACACCCTTCCATGGCTATGTAGGAATTGGCAACGGAGCTAGTGAGTATCAAAGCGGAAGAGTATTTAATAGCTTCATGCTCGAAAAGCAAAATCAGAGTGTGAAATTAGAAATAGGGTTCGACACTGAGCAAAAAATTGATTTTGAATCATCACTAAAAGCACCTGATGATTTTAAGAGAATCTATTTTTTCGTCCAAAGTAACGCGCGAGGATCTAGCGAATTGCGAGGAGCCGAATATCTAATTCATCTACCTAAAAATGAAAATGAATACGCATTTAAATACATCAAAGAAGCTTCAAAATTGCTTGGCTGCTTTGACGTTTCCAATATTAATGGCCCAAGACAAATGATTATGTCTATAAATTTAAAGCCTGCTGTATGTCAATAATGCCTAACAACTGGTTCAAATCGTTCGCTTCGCTCTCTGGGGGCGCGTACTGCGGCCCCTAACCAAACGTTAGGCACTAAAGCTCTGCCGGACTCTAGCTAGATGTTTAAGCTGGTATTCTTCGCGCTTTATACGCTGGGCAGGTAAACATGAATCGCCGTAAGAAAATAAAGCAGTTATTAGAGGCGCATGCCAAAAAGGCCAATGCCAAGTTGGCGCCGAAAAACAAGCCTAAATACATCTGTAAAGCCGACCGCTTGAAGTTGGCAGCTGAGGCTGAGGCTGCTCAAGACGCCAGCGTCTCTACCGAGAGTGTATGAATACTCAAGCGGGCTGCATGTAACGGCTGTAGCGGCTTTTGCTGGCGGCCCGCGCTAAGCACTACTTGGCTTCGCAGAGTTGTGCCCCGCAGTCCTTTAATCTGAACGTCAGGCCCGAATATGCCCTTTACGCCCATTCACCTCGGTCCCGGTGCCGCCTGCAAAGCCATCGGTGGCCGGCATTTCAGTTTTATGGTGTTTGGCGGGGCGCAGGTGTTGATGGATATCGAGCCGCTGCTGGGCATCATTCAGGGCTGGGATGTGCTGCACGGCTATAGCCACACCCTTATGGGGGCGTTGGTGATCGGTTTGTTGGCGGTGCTTATGGGGCGGCCGATCAGTGCGTGGGTGCTTAAGGCGCTGAAGGTTGAGCACTACCCACTCACCTGGTTGGCTGCGTGCACCGGAGCGTTTGTCGGTACGTTCTCGCATATCGGTTTGGATGCGCTGATGCACAGTGATATGAACCCGTGGTGGCCGCTTGCCGATGGCAACGGTTGGCACGGGTTCATTTCTATCGATGAGTTACATCTGCTGTGCTTGGGCCTGGGTGTATTTGGCGCGCTGCTGGTGGCGGGCAAATACCGCCGTTATGGACGTGCCTGAATAATGCCTACAGCGCACGTTTTGCAGTGTGGCATCTGATCCCAGGGAGGCTTGCCGACCATGCTCGATTACCTACAGACAATGTTCGACCTGGCGCTGCGCAAGGAGCTGCAGGGCCTGCATTTTTGGGCGACGGTGTATGTGCTGGTCGTGTTGTTGGGCACTGTGTGGCATGTGCTGCGCGTGCGGCGTTGGCCCAGTACCCAGGGGCAGTTGTTGCGCCTGGGCGTGCGCGAGTTTGCCGGGCCGGAGCTTAATCCGGCGGATCAGGCGTACGTGCCGGATGCGCTGTATGCCTATGAGGTTGCGGGTCGGGCGTATCAGGGGCGCGAGCTGTCCGTGTGGAAGGTCTCGGCGTCGGGCATCTTGCGCGGTGCCGCAGGCCTGCTGCCCGCACAGGTAAAGGCGGATGCTGCGGGGCGGGTGCCGGTGTATTACCACCCGACGCGGCCGCACAAGAGCGTGCTGCTGCGACCCGGTGTGGCGACGGTGGTGAGCGTGTGGCTGCTGATGGCGCTGATTGCTGAGCTGAAACCTGAAATGAGCGGCCCGGCGCTGGCAGTGATTGAGAATCTGGAGAAGGCATCGACTCAGGAGCTGGAAGATATGGCCAGCGCGCTGTTTGCCTCTGATTTCTCGTCCGTCAGCAGCGATAAAGCGCCGTTTATCTGGGCTGCACTGTCGCTCTACTGGGCGCAGATGGCCAATCTGATCCCCGGCAAAGCCCGCGCTGAATACGGCGAGCAACGTCAATATTGCCCGGTTTGTGGTTCTATGCCGGTGTCCAGCATGGTGCAAATTGGCACCACTCAGGGGCTACGTTACCTGCACTGCAACCTGTGTGAAACTGAATGGCACGTAGTGCGCGTAAAATGCAGCAACTGCGAGCAGAGCGGCAAACTGCATTACTGGTCGCTGGATGACGAACAGGCCGCGATTAAAGCCGAAAGCTGCGATGACTGCGGCACTTACCTGAAAATTCTCTATCAGGAAAAAGATCCAAAAATCGAAGCCGTAGCAG
>NKIE01000138.1:0-5535 GCA_002256055.1 Pseudomonas sp. PGPPP3
GATGATGCCCATGCCCAGCAAGGTCACGCCGGCGCCGCGCCAATCCAGTGGGCTGAGCTTGACCCCATCAACCAGACGCAGCCAGAGCAAGGCGCTGACCACATACACACCGCCATAGGCGGCATAGACCCGGCCACTGGCCGCCGGATGCAGGCTCAGCAGCCAGACAAACAACACCAGGCTCAGGGCCGCCGGCAACAGCAGCCACACCGAACCGTCCTTGCGCAGCCACAAGTACGGCAAAAAGCAGCCAACAATTTCCGCCACCGCGGTGGCAAAAAACAGCGCCATGATTTTTAGCACGGGGAATTACTCACAACAGGCAGTTGGATTGGCCAGCTGATTGCCTTAACTAAGCCGCCATGGGGATGCGGCCATGATGCCGACAACATCGTTCTGGACCAAGCGTTAGCGTGAAAGCACTGAATTCTGCATGGGCTTACCAACACAAACACGCCATCACGTGCAGTATTTTTCACGCCAAAGGTAATAAATGTTCAATATTTAAATCGCTCTGTGCATACTTCTTGCTTTATAAACATAGCCTTGTGCGCTAAATCGCCACAGCGCGCTTCAAGAAGCCCCGGCTACGGCCGATAGTCACTCTGTCCAGAGCACAACCACTAAGGATCACGCCATGCCGTTCAGTCGCCTCTCTATCCAGTGGAAAATTACGCTACTGGCCGGACTTTGCTTACTGGTAATCGTGACCTTGCTGGTGGCCACCTCGCTGCACCAGGCTCGCAATAGCGCCGATATGGTCAAGCAATCCAGCAGCCAGATGCTCGAACAAGCGGCGCAATTACGCATGCAGGCTCGCGCCGAAGCCCAGGCGCTAGAGATCCAGCGCTACTTCATGGACGCATATCAATACGGCAAGGGCTTCTCCCGCCAGGTGCTGTTCCTGCGTGCCCAGGCCGAAAAACGCTTTCTTGACGCCTTCGACCTGCGCGAAGACATGACCCGGCAGGTGCGTACAGCCCTGGAAGGCAACCCCGATCTACTGGGTTTGTATGTGGTATTCGAGGCCAATGCCTTGGACGGCAAAGACAATCTGTTTACTGGCCAAGCGGAACTGGGCAGCAACGACAAGGGTCGTTTCTCGCTGTACTGGAGCCAGTCCACAGTAGGCAAATTGGAGTCCGAGCCTCTCACCGAGGAGCAGCTAGCCGATACAACAGCAGGCCCCAGCGGTACACCCTACAACGCTTGGTACACCTGCCCGCGCGACACCAAGGCAGCCTGTGTACTGGATCCTTACTTCGACGATGTTGGCGGTAAAAAAACCCTGATGACCAGCATCGCCTTTCCCTTGCTGCTGGACGGCAAACTGGTCGGCGTAATGGGTGTCGATATCAGCCTTGACAGCCTGCAACAACTCAGCATTCAGGCGCACAAGTCGCTCTATGAAGGGGCTGGCCAGGTCAGCATCATCAGCCCCGCCGGGCTTCTCGCCGGTCACAGCAATGACAGCAAACTGCTTGGCGAACCACTGATAAAAGCCTTTGCCGAGCAAGGCAGCGAGCTGTTCGACCTGATCAAGCGCGGCCAGCCAGCGGTGCTTAAACACTCGCAGATGCAGCGACTTATCAGCCCGTGGCAGCCGATCCCTGGCGCCAAGCCATGGAGCGTTCTGCTGGAAGTACCCAATGCCGTGCTGCTGAAGCCAGCGCTGCAACTGGAACAACAGCTCGACCAGCAAAGCACCGCCGACAGTGCTAAGTCGCTGGTACTAGGCCTGTTTGCGGTACTCCTCGGTTTGCTGCTGATGTGGCTGACTGCACGCGGTGTTACCCGGCCAATCCTCGGGGTTGCGGCCATGCTCAAAGACATTGCCTCCGGTGAAGGCGACCTGACGCGCCGCCTGGCCTATGCCAAACAGGATGAACTGGGCGAGTTGACGGGCTGGTTCAACCGTTTTCTCGACAAGCTCCAACCGATCATCAGCGACGTAAAAAACTCCGTGCAGGATGCCCGCAGCACCGCTGACCAGTCCTCGGCGATTGCCAACGAAACCAGCGCTGGCATGCAGCAGCAATACCGCGAAGTCGACCAAGTGGCCACCGCCTTCCATGAAATGAGCGCCACCGCTCAGGACGTGGCCCGCAGTGCGGCTCAAGCAGCAGAAGCCGCTCGCGGCGCCGACCAGGCCACCCGTGAAGGGTTGGGCGTAATCGACACCACCACCCTCAGCATCGAGCAGTTGGCCAGCGAAATGACCACCGCCATGCGTGAAGTCGAAGGCCTGGCCAACAGCAGCGACAAGATCGGGTCGGTGCTGGAAGTGATCCGCTCGATCGCCGAGCAAACCAACCTGCTGGCCCTCAATGCGGCTATCGAAGCTGCCCGTGCTGGGGAAGCCGGGCGTGGTTTTGCCGTGGTGGCCGACGAAGTGCGCAACCTGGCCAAACGCACCCAGGATTCGGTGGAAGAAATTCGCCAGGTGATTGAAGGCCTGCAAAGCGGCACCCGCGAAGTGGTCAGCAGCATGCATAGCAGCCATCGCCAGGCCCAGGGCAGCGTGGCCCAAGTGGAAATGGCGGTGGCTGCCTTGCAGCGTATTGGTGAAGCCGTCGGCGTGATCACCGACATGAACCTGCAAATCGCCAGCGCCGCCGAGGAGCAAAGCTCAGTCGCGGACGAGATCAATCGCAATATCTCGTCGATCCGTGACGTCACCGAAGCCATTTCCAGCCAGGCAGCGGAGTCGGCCCAGGTCAGCAAGACCCTTAACAGTCTGGCTAACCATCAACAACAGTTGATGGATCAGTTCCGCGTATAAAGGTGTTTGCGTTCAGGCTGGCGCCATTTGCGTGCCGGCCTGGCGTGCCCCTCCTTGCCCTGGTCTGCCCTGCGCACTAGGGTCTGTCGGACCTCAAGGGAGAAACACCAATGCTTAATTTTGTTCTCGTCGCCGGCTCCAGCCGCGCCAACAGTCAGTCCGCCAAGGTGGCTGAATTCTTAAGCCAACGCTTGATCGAACAGGGGCACAGCAGTGCCGCACACTGCAGCGTCATCAACCTGGGCGCAGGCCCATTGCCGCTTTGGCCCAGTGATGACAGCGGTCCGTGGCCACAGTATGCCGAGCAACTGAAGAACGCCGACGCCGTGGTGATCGTGGCGCCTGAATGGAACGGCATGGCCTGCCCGGCGATCAAGAACTTCTTCATCTATGCCAGCAAGGCCGAACTGGCGCACAAGCCTGGGTTGTTGGTTGGTGTTTCGTCCGGCATCGGCGGCGCCTACCCGATTAGCGAACTGCGCGCCTCCAGCTACAAGAACTGCCGCCTTTGCTACATCCCCGAGCACCTGATCGTGCGCCATGCCGAGCAGGTTTTGAATGATGGCGCCGCCAGCAATGAGGACGATCAGCGCCTGCGCGCACGCATCGACTACGCCCTGGATATTCTCAACAAATACGCCCAGGCGCTGCAGCCGGTACGCGCCAGCATCGACCTTACCCAGCCCGAGTTTGCCAACGGTATGTAATGGCGCGAGACATAAAAAAGCCCGGCACATGGCCGGGCTTTTTTATGTCTGGGCAAATGCCGATCAGGAGCGCCACATCCGCGCCAAGGTGCCGTCACGCTCAATAAAGTGGCGCTTCAGGCCGCCAGCTATGTGCAGGCCGATCAAGGCAATGGCAAACCATGGCAGGTTCTCGTGCAACTCCTCGGCAATTTCCCGCACATCACCGTTAGGGGTGAACTTTGGCAGTGGGAACAGGCCGTAGAACTCGAACGGTTTAGTGCTGGTGCCCAGGGCCACCAGCAGATAACCCGACAGCGGCAAGCCGATCATCAGCACATACAAGCCAATGTGCACGCCCTTGGCCAACAGGTTGGCCGGACCATTGTCGCCAATGGCGCGTGGCTTGGGGTTAACCAAGGTCCACAGCAGGCGCAGACCAATCAGTAGCAACAGTAAGCTGCCGGTGGATTTATGCAGGCTATACAGCACTGGGCGTAAGGAGTTATCGCGGCCGAGTTCGCCCATCAGGAAACCACCAGCCAGCATGCCAATAATCAACAAAGCCATCAGCCAGTGCAGCGCGCGACTGACGCTGCCGTAAGTGTCTTCGGTATTGCGCAACATGCAAAACTCCTTATTGTTCCGGCCAATACCGGTGGTGGCACAAAGCATAGGCATCCAGTCTTAACCCAACCTTAAGCGTATGGCGGCCACAGCATGTGCCGATCATTCACGCGGTGAAGTCACTTGGTCTGTGCCGGAGGGTCTTTATAATCACGGCCAGTGATAAGGGAGAGCGACGTGCACGGCATACAGATCAAATCCCCGGCCCTGACCATCAAGGCCGGCCCCCGCGCTATGGCGCGCATCAAGGCCAACGGTCTGACGCCTGCTGATGTCGGAATTTTGCCCGGCGCCGCCGGCGGGCCGAAGGCCCTGGGTATTCAAGGCATGGACTTGGCGCTGTTTGGCGACTGGCTGGCCCGTGCGCCCCGTGAACGCGCCCTGATCGGTGCATCCATTGGTTCCTGGCGCTTTGCCAGTGCCTGCCTGCCCGATGCTGCAGCCGGCATTCGTCGCCTTGGCGAGCTGTACAACGACCAGCACTTCAGTAAAGACAGCGACAGAGCCCAGGTCAGCGCCAGCTGTCGGCAGATGCTCGCCGACCTGCTCGACGGCCAGGACGCCCAGTTGCTGAGCAACCCCTACTATCGCCTGAACATCGTGGTGGTCAAAAGCCATGGCCTGCTCGCCGAGGATCATCCCAAACGCCTCGGCCTGGGGCTGTCAGCCGTGATCGGCAACAACCTGCTAAGCCGCGCACGGCTGGGCAAACACTTCGAGCGCCTGATCGCCCACGACAGTCGCCAGGCTCCGCCATTGCAGGCCCTGGATGACTTCACCACACGCTACCTGAGCCTGACACCGGAGAACCTGCGCCACAGCCTGCTGGCCTCGGGCTCCATCCCCATGGTCATGGAAGCGGTGCGTGACATCCCCGGCGCGGCCAAAGGCACCTACCGCGACGGCGGCCTGCTCGACTATCACCTCGACCTGCCCTACAGCGGCAGCGACATCGTGCTCTACCCGCACTTCACCGACCGCGTGATTCCCGGCTGGTTCGACAAGAGCCTGCCCTGGCGCCGCGCCGACAACGGTCGCTTGCAGGATGTGCTGCTGCTCGCCCCCTCGCGTGATTACCTAGCCCGCCTGCCCCACGGCAAGCTGCCGGACCGCAACGACTTCAAACGCTACTTGGGTGATCCGGCCGGCCGCCGGCGCTACTGGAGCCAGGCCATGGCCGAGAGCCAGCGCCTGGGTGATGAATTCCTCGAACTGGCCGATAATGGCCGCCTCGCCGAGCGCCTGCAGGCGCTCTGAAGCCACCACTGCTGGCTGCCCGATAACGGCGGCCCTGCCCCGAGATCCCTGTCATGGCCCGCCTGTCCCTGCAATTTCCCGAAGACCAGTACTGCTACCAGACTCAGCTGACGGTGCGGGTCACCGATATCAATGGCGCCAATCACTTGGGCAACGACTCGATGATCTCGATGATTTCCGAGG
>NKIE01000138.1:5545-7239 GCA_002256055.1 Pseudomonas sp. PGPPP3
GCCAATCACTTGGGCAACGCCTCGATGATCTCGATGATTTCCGAGGCACGGGCGCGTTTTCTTTTCGAGTTCGGCATTACCGAAGCGGCCAGCGAAGGCGTCGGCATCATCGTCACCGACCTGGCCACCACCTATAAGGCCGAAGCCCACGCCCGCGACCAATTGCTGTTCGAAGTTGGCGTGATGGACTTCAACACCTACGGCGGCGACATCACCTTCCGCATCACCCGCCCAGCCGACGGTACGCTGGTGGCCATGGCCAAATCGGGTTTTGTGTTTTTCAACTACAGCAGCAGCCAGGTCACGCCAATGCCAGAGGCCTTCCGCAACAAATTCCCCAAGGTCAACTGGCTGAGCTGAACCCGGCAACGCCCCAACTCTGCGCACCCACTCACCATAACGCCCCGTTTCAGCCCACAACGTGCACCTGAACTGCCCTCAAGCGCCGATTTAGCGGCACCAGGCAGACCTGGCTCAGCTCTTGCTAATACCCTCGCAACGGCAGCCAAAGACGGTTGCCACCGCACGACAAAGACGTCGCGTCATCCTCGCAGCAATGTGAGCCATGGCGCGGCGTCTTTTGCGTTTGGCCCCAGTGCTCGGGGCGGTGGACGGGCCGTGATCCGGACGTTCCGCTAGCAACTCTCTCAACCTGACTGTGGCTTCGGCCGCAGGGTTGTCCGCCACAAGCAGACGACCTCCCCGGCGGGTCAAGGTCAGCGTGTCCACGACCATGCGGAACCCTGACCCGACCGGGCCCCTTTGAGCCAACGAGGTGTTCGATGAATACAAGTTTCTGGAAAGCCGGCCACGCGCCCACGCTGTTTGCTGCCTTTCTCTATTTCGATCTGAGTTTCATGATCTGGTACGTGCTCGGTCCGATGGGCGTGCAAATTGCCGCCGACCTGCAGCTGACCACCCAACAACGCGGCATGATGGTCGCCACACCGATCCTCGCCGGCGCCGTGCTGCGTTTTCTGATGGGCATCCTGGCGGACCGTACCTCGCCAAAAACCGCCGGCCTGATCGGCCAGGTGATCGTCATCGGCGCCCTGTTCTGCGCCTGGCAACTGGGCATCCACAGCTATGAGCAGGCTCTGCTGCTGGGGCTGTTCCTCGGCTTTGCCGGTGCCTCGTTTGCGGTTTCCCTGCCGCTGGCTTCCCAGTGGTATCCACCAGAGCACCAGGGCAAGGCCATGGGCATCGCTGGTGCAGGCAACTCCGGCACCGTGCTCGCCGCCCTGTTTGCGCCGGGCCTGGCTGCGGCCTTCGGCTGGGGCAATGTGTTCGGCCTGGCGTTGATCCCGTTGGTGCTGACCCTGATCATCTTCGCCAGCGTGGCCAAGAACGCCCCCAACCGCCCCGCCCCCAAAGCCCTGGCCGATTACCTGAAAGCCCTCGGTGATCGCGACAGTTGGTGGTTCATGTTCTTCTACAGCGTGACCTTCGGCGGCTTCCTCGGCCTGGCCAGCACCCTGCCCGGCTACTTCCATGACCAGTACGGTTTCGACCCGGTCAAAGCGGGCTATTACACCGCCGCCTGCGTGTTTGCCGGCAGCCTGATGCGCCCCCTGGGCGGCGCCCTGGCGGACCGGATCGGCGGTATCCGCAGCCTGTTGGTGGTCTACACCGTGGCGTCACTGAGTATCTGCGCCGTCGGCTTTAACCTGCCCAGCGCCACCGCGGCCCTGGCG
>NKIE01000139.1 GCA_002256055.1 Pseudomonas sp. PGPPP3
CCGCAGCAGCCTCAACTATCCGCTGCTGAGCGGCGCCAAGGCGCTGCGCGAGTTCAACGCCGCGATCGACCCGGCCAAGCGCTTTACCGCTGGCAAGCCGGCCTGCTGACGGTTGACCCTGGCGGTGGCTTTGGGCACCGTGCCTTTCTTGTTTGCCGCCGGGGTGCCTGCTGATGCCACAGATCCTGATTGTTGAAGACGAAGCGGCAATCGCCGACACCCTGATCTTTGCCCTGCAAAGCGAGGGCTTCAGCACCCATTGGCTGACCCTGGCGGGTGCCGCCCTGGCTTATCAGCAGGCCACCCCGGCGGACCTGTGGATTCTCGACGTCGGCCTGCCGGACCTCAGCGGCTTCGAGGCGTGCAAGCAGCTGCGCCGTTTCAGCGAGGTGCCGGTGCTGTTTCTCACCGCGCGCAATGCCGAGATTGATCGGGTGGTAGGCCTGGAAATCGGCGCCGACGATTATGTGACCAAGCCCTTCAGCCCGCGGGAAGTGGCAGCCCGGGTCAAGGCCATTCTCAAGCGCATGCAGCCGCGCGCGCCGCTGGATGAGGCCACGCCTGGTCCGTTTCACCTGGATGCCGAGCGCGTGCAAATCCACTACCACCAGCAGTTGCTGGTGCTCACCCGTCACGAGTTTCGCCTGTTGCAGACCCTGCTGAGTCAGCCCGAGCGGGTGTTCAGTCGCGAGCAGTTGCTGGAGGCCAGCGGGGTACCCAGTGATGCGGGCTACGAGCGCAATGTCGACAGTCATATCAAGAGCCTGCGGGCCAAGCTGCGCCTGATTGCCGCTGCGGCTGAACCGATTCAGACCCACCGCGGCCTGGGTTACAGCTACTCGCCGAGTCACGCCTGATGCCCTTGGGGATTCGCATCTTCCTGGTGTATTTCCTCTTCGTCGGTCTGGCCGGTTGGTTTGTGCTGAGCACGGTGATGGACGAAATTCGTCCTGGCGTGCGCCAGTCCACCGAAGAAACCCTGGTGGACACTGCCAACCTGCTGGCCGAGTTGCTGAGTGCCGACCTGCGTGCCGGACGTCTACAACAGAGCAGTTGGCAGAGTCTGTTTCAGGCCTACGGCCAGCGCCAGCCGCAGGCGCAGATCGGCGAGGTCAGCAAGCTCGCGGTCAATCACCGCATCTACGTCACCGATGCCGCCGGCAAGGTATTGCTCGACTCCAGTGGTCAGGCGGTGGGCGAGGATTATTCGCGCTGGAACGATGTTTACCTGACCCTGCGCGGTGAGTACGGCGCCCGTTCCAGTCGTGAGGTGGCGGACGACCCCGAGTCGTCGGTGATGTACGTGGCCGCTCCGATCAAGGATCATGGGCGAATCATCGGCGTGGTCTCGGTGAGCAAGCCGAGCCGCACCTTGCAGCCTTATATCGAGCGCTCCCAGCAGCGTCTGGCCAGCTTCGGCGCCGGCTTGATTGCTCTCGGCCTGCTCATCGGTGGTGTGCTGTCGTGGTGGTTGAGTGCGGCGCTGCGACGCCTGACGGCCTACGCCCGCGCCGTTTCGGCTGGCGAGCGGGTCAGTCCACCGGCTCTGCGCGGCGGTGAGCTGGGGCAACTGGCCACGGCGCTGGAGCAGATGCGCCGCGAGCTGGAGGGCAAGGCTTACGTCGAGCGCTATGTGCACACCCTGACCCATGAGCTGAAAAGCCCCTTGGCAGCCATTCGTGGCGCCGCTGAGCTGCTCGAGGGCGAGATGCCCGAGGGCCAGCGTCAGCGTTTTGTGGCCAATATCCAGAATGAAAGTGCACGCCTGCAGCAGTTGATCGAGCGCCTGCTGCACCTGGCCCAGGTGGAACAGCGCCAAGGCCTTGAGGAGCGTGTGGCGATTCCGCTGCATGAGGTGCTGGATGAACTCAGCCAGGCCCAGGCGGCGCGCATCGAAGGTGCCCGTGTGCAGGTGGACAATCAAGTGGCCGCAGGGTTGCAGCTGCTGGGTGAGCGTTTTCTTTTGCGCCAGGCGTTGAGCAATCTGCTCGACAACGCCCTGGACTTCACCCCGCCGGGCGGCGTGCTGCGCTGGTCAGCCGAGGCTGACGGTGAGCAGCTACAGTTATGCCTGTTCAATACCGGCGAGGCGATCCCGGATTACGCCCTGTTACGGCTCACTGAGCGCTTCTATTCCTTGCCGCGCCCTAATACGGGGCGTAAGAGCACCGGCCTTGGCCTTAATTTTGTGCAGGAAGTGGTTCACCTGCACGGTGGTGCCCTGCAGGTGGGCAATGTGCCCGGTGGTGTCGAGGTGCGCGTGCGCTTACCGGCGGTCCGCTGAGATTTCCGCCGCCAGGGCTCTGCAGCGGACTTTTAAGCGTCGCCGGTCGCACTCTGGCATACATCAGCGTTGAAATTGCGCCATGCGCGGGGTAAAGATCAGACCGATTGCTACAGTAAAACCGCAGGTATGGAGTCGCGGCGGTTGGCAAACATCCTGCAAGTCATAAAGCGCTGTTATACAAAATAAAAAGCCATGGAGTTGCTGCATGAAGACTGTTGCCGAAATCCTTAAAGTCAGAGTTCACTCCAGCATCATCAGTGTCACTCCCGCCACCACGGTGCTGGAAGCGGTGACCCTGATGTCCGACACCGATATCAGTGCCTTGATGGTGCTGGATGGCGAGGCTGTTGCCGGCATCATCACCGAGCGCGACTTTGTCCGCCGGGTGGCGCGCATGGAGCGTTCGTCCTACGCCACCACCGTGGGCGATGTGATGACCCGCAATCTGATCACCGTTGGTCCGCTGGACCGCTCGCGGTTTTGCATGCAACTGATGATCGAAAAAAACCTGCGCCACTTGCCGGTACTGGAAGACGGCAAGCTGGTCGGTCTGTTGTCGATCCGCGACTTGGTCAAGGACGTGATCGCTGAGCAAGACGGCCTGATCAATCATCTGGAGCAGTACATCCGCGGCGAATAAGCGCGTCGCGGCAATCGCCACATAGCCTCCACACAGTCTCCATCGTTGCACCACGGCAGCTCCACAGTCGCGCCTCAGACTCTCCCTATCGGCCACCTGGCCAACCACAGGGAGAGACACGATGAACCGCAATCTGGCGATCAAGCTGGGCGTGATTGGCGTACTGATCATGTTGTTGATGATTCCTCTGCTGCTGATCGGCGGCATGGTCAGCGATCGGCAGGCGCTGCGCGATGGCGTACTGGCCGACATCGCCCGCAGCTCCAGTGCCGCCCAGGCGCTGACTGGCCCGCTGCTGGTGGTGCCGTACCGCAAGACCGTACGCGAATGGAAAACCCACGAAAAAACCGCCGAGCGTTACCTCGAAGAGCGCGAGTTGCGCGGTCGCCTGTATTTCCTCCCGGAGCGTTTCGAACTTAATGGCCATATCGCCACCGAGCAGCGCAGCCGCGGTATCTACCAGGCGCGCCTGTACCACAGCGATAACCAGATCAGCGGCCACTTCCAGCTGCCGGCGCAGTACGGCATCAGTGAGGATTACGCCGATTACCGCTTCGAGCCGGCCTTCCTTAGTGTTGGCATCAGTGACATCCGTGGTATCGAGAACGACCTCAAACTGCGCTTCAATGGCAGTGAGCTGGCCTTTGCTGCCGGCAGTGCCGACCGCCTGCTCAGCAGTGGCGTGCATGCACCCTTGCCGGTGCTGGACAGCGTCAACGGCCAGCGCTTGGATTTTGCCTTCAACCTCAAGCTGCAGGGCACGGCGCAACTCTCGGTCACGCCACTGGGCCGCGAAACCCTGGTACAGCTGAGCTCTGACTGGCCGCACCCGAGCTTTATCGGCGAGTTCCTGCCGGTTACCCGTAAGGTCAGCGCCACGGGCTTCAGCGCGCGCTGGCAGACCAGCTTCTTTGCCACCAACTTCGCCGAGGCCCTGGATGACTGCGTCAGTCGTGACGATTGCCGGGCTTTCAACAGCCGCGAGTTTGGCGTCAGCTTTGTCGACCCGGTTGACCAGTACCTGAAGACCGACCGGGCGATCAAATACGCCTTGCTGTTTATCGCCCTGACCTTTGCCGGCTTCTTTCTCTTCGAGGTGCTCAAACGTCTGGCCGTACACCCGGTGCAATACGGGCTAGTGGGCCTGGCGTTGGCGCTGTTCTACCTGTTGTTGCTTTCGTTGTCCGAGCACCTGCCGTTTGCTACGGCCTACGGAGTGGCCGCCAGCGTTTGCGTGGCGCTACTCGGCGTGTACCTGGCTGGCGTGCTGCATAGCGCGCTGCGTGGCGGGGTCTTCGCCGCCAGCCTGGCCGCCCTGTATGCCTTGCTCTACGGCCTGCTGAGTGCCGAGGACTACGCCTTGCTGATGGGCTCGCTGCTGGTGTTCGGCCTGCTCGCTGGGGTGATGCTGCTGACCCGCAAACTCGACTGGTATGCCATCGGCTCCGGCGCGGCTGCGAATGAAACGACTACAGCCCCTGGCCAGGCGACCTGATCACCTTAGCGCTGGCGGTCGGCGTAAGCCGCCCGCCAGCCTGGAGAAACTCTATGCTGACTTTGATTCGACTGTGCGCCTGCTACGTGCTGGCGCTGGTGTTAACCCTGATGCTGCTCGGCGCTCTGATGTTTACCCAGCAGTTTGCTGTGATTGACGGGTGGCTGCTAAGCGCCCAGCCGCTGACACAGTTGTTGCTGCTGTTGCCGGCGCCGTTCTGGCAAGCGCTCACCGGCGTGGCCGGGGCAGCTACCCACCCAGCGTTGGAAACCTTTTTGGTATTTGTTATTGCCTTGGTGCAGGCGGCAGCACTGCCGGCGCTGGGCTTTTATCGTTACTGGTACGGGCGATGAGCGGCTATCTGGGGTTACGCGAGGACGCCCGTTGCAGGGCCTGGTTGGCGGCGCAGATCAACGCGTTATTTGTTCGCGGCGAGGTGTCGGCGGCTAGCCCTACCAGCCCGCCTGATGTTGGCGGCGCTTATGACGGGCCACGGCACTCAGCAAGGCGGGTAGTTGGGCATACCCCTGGCGGCGGGCCTGGCTAAACAGGATCAGCGCCAATTCGGCGGTCACCAGGGCGTCGGCGCTGGCGTTGTGGCGCTCTTGCACGTGCAGGCCGCAGTAACGCACCCAGTCGTCCAGGCCGCCCTTGTGGATGCCGGCATCCGGGTAGAGCAGCGGGGCGACATCGGCCAGGTCGATAAACAGGTGCTGCAATTTGTAGCCAAGGCTGTCGTGCAGGGCGCGGCTGAGCATGCGCTGGTCGAACGGGGCATGAAAGGCCAGCACCGGGCTGGCGCCGATAAACTCCATGCAGGCCAGCAAGCCTTCGGCCGGCGCTACACCTGCGGCGATGGCGCTAGGGCCGAGGCCATGGATCAGCACGCTGTCGTTGGCCGGTTGGGCGTCGCGCTGCAGGGTGCACTCGAACTGCTGACCGAAGTCGATGGCGCCGTCCTCGATGACGATGGCGCCAATCGACAACACCAGATCGCGGTTGGTGTTCAGGCCACTGGTTTCCAGGTCGAGGACGACCAAGCGTTGCAGGTGCAGGGCTTGCTCTAAAACGGGCGCGGCAGGCAGCAATTGCTCGCGGCGCTGCAGGTGCTCTGCGCTGAGAGTCGGGCCGCGGGCCTTGCGCCAGTTGAACAGGCTCATAGCTGGTAGCGCAGCGCCAGGCTGCTTTGCAGGCGCTGGGCCTGGCGGAAGGATTCGCGCAGGATGCGCCGATCCAGCTGGTTGAGGCTGTCCGGGTCGAGGCGGTTGGAGAACGGCAGGCCGCCGCGGGTCTGCAGCTGGTGCTGTTGCAGGCGGGTCTGCTGGATAAAGTGATAGGCCTCGGCGTAGGCCGCGCCGTCTTGGGCGTCGATCACCTCGCGCTCTACCAGCAGGCGCAGGCGCTCCAGGGTGTTGCTGACCGGGATGCCGTTGGCCAGGGCCAGCAGGCGGGCGCCATCGACGAACGGTGTGAGGCCCTGGACCTTGAGGTCGAGGGTGTCCTTCTCCGCTCCTTTGCGGGCCACCACGAAGTCGCGCAGACGCCCCACGGGAGGTTTCTGTCGCAGGGCATTATCGGCCAGCATGCGCTGGAACAGCGGGGTGTCGGCCACCAGCTCAAGCAGTTCTTGTTGCAGTTGCCGGCAACCGTCCTCACTGCCCCAGACCACCCGCAGGTCGAAGTAAATGCTAGAGGCCAGCAGGTTTTCGGCGGTGGCTTCGCGCACGAAACCGCGGAAGCGCCGCGACCATTCGCTGCGCGACAGGCACAGCTCGGGGTTGCTGGCCATGATCTGGCCTTTGCACAGGCTGAAGCCGCACTCGGCCAGGGCATTGTTGATATGGGTGGCCAGGGGCAGCAGGCGAGCGCGAATGGTCGCGGCCTCGGTCGCATCGGCGGCGTCGAAGAGGATGCCATTGTCCTGGTCGGTATACAGGGTCTGCTCGCGTCGGCCTTCGCTGCCAAAGCACAGCCAGGTAAAAGGCACGCCGGGGTCGCCAAGGGCCTCGATGCCCAGCTCGATCACCCGGCACACGGTGTGGTCGTTGAGCTGGGTGATCAGTTGGGTGATCTGGGTCGAGGACGCGCCATGGGCAAGCATGTGATCGACCAGTTGCTGGATGTCGCTGCGCAGTGCCGCCAGGGTTTCCAGCTTGCCGGCGTGGCGGATGCTGCGTGCCAGGTGGACCAGGTCGACGCGCTGCAGGGAGAACAGGTCGCGCTCGGAAATCACCCCGCACAGGCGGCCGTTTTCCACCAGGCAGACGTGGGCGATATGCCGCTCGGTCATCGCCATCGCCGCATCGAAGGCACTCGCCTGAGGTGACAGGGCGAAGGGTTGCTGGGTCATCAGTTGAGCGATCGGCTGGTTGAGGTCGCTGCAGCCGTCGGCCACCACCCGACGCAGATCGCGCAGGGTGAAAATGCCCAGGGGTTTGAGCTGCTCGTCGGTGATCACCATGCTGCCCACATGCTGCTCGTGCATCAGCCGTACGGCCTCGCGCAGTGGCGTGTGCGGTCGACAGCTGACGGGTTGTTGCATCGCCAGTTCGCCCAGGCGCGCCTCCAGCGAATACTGCGCGCCAAGGGTCTGGGTGGCGTGCAGTTGCACCTGCTGGTTGACTTGGTCGAGCAGGCTGCTGACCCCACGCAAGGCAAAGTCGCGCAGCGGGTTGGAGAGGGTGAACAGCTTGATAAAGGCCGGCTTGTTGAGCAGCAGGCAGAAGCAATCCTGGGCGGCCAGGTGCTCGGTGCGGGTGGCGCGTTCGCCAATCAGGGCTGCCAGCGGGAAGCACTCGCCGGT